>CALDTJ010000170.1 GCA_937924145.1 uncultured Saprospiraceae bacterium | reverse complement strand
AAGAAAACATAAAATATCATAAAAGTCAGCGTTTTCAGCGTCAAAAAGAACTTCTCAAGAGCTTATTTAAAAATATCAATTCTCATGAACCGCTTTAAAAAATGCCGCCAATTTAACTTCATCAAGATGCCCATTAGTCCGCACACCACTAGAGATGGTGGCTACTTTATCACCTCTGTTTAGTTTTGCTGGTTTTATCATTTTCGTTTTTTTGTAAAAAGGAGATTCATCTCCTGACCGAATTTCAAAAGATTGGATGATTGTTTAGCTTGGTTGGAAAAGGCACAACTTAGAAAGTTGTGTTACCTCTGCAACACACATAATTCCTACTTGATTCCCAATTAATTTACCAACAAAATCTCTCCTAAAGATAGTTCACTAACGCCTACTTTTTTAACCTCTTGCTTGTAAATTATCCGTTCAAGTCATTTTTTTCTTGATTTTTTAAAAAAAATCGAAAATTAACCAAAAAGCTACTTAAATGTATAATTCCTTAAAAATGAGCTATTTATAAAAAACGTAGTCGTTTGTAAACGTTTACAAACGTTTACAAACGCTTACAAACGTATGTAAACGTTTATTATACGGCTAGCACTTGCACGGCCCCATAACTTTGCATCGTCAACATTTTTTAAAGTTGGCATTTTGGATTTACTTATTATTTAACCACGCTAGAAAGTACAATTGTCAACAGCTTTCTAGTATCTAAAAAACGATTTCGATATGAACAATTTAAGAAATTCAGTACAGTTAATTGGCCGATTAGGTAGTAACCCTGAGATTAAGCAATTAGCGAATGGATCTAAATTAGCAACCGTCAATATTGCTACCAATGAGTCTTATAAAAACGCTAAAGAAGAATGGGTCGAACAAACAACTTGGCACCGTTTAGTTGGTTGGGATAAGCTTGCTGAAAGAATGGAAAAAGTATTTACAAAAGGTAAAGAATTAGTCGTTCAAGGAAAATTGAATAACCGTAGTTACGTCGATAAAGATGGCATTAAACGATACGTTACGGAAGTACGAGTCGTTAATTTTGAGTTGGTTGGGAGTAAGCAGAAGACGGCGGCTTTGGATGTGGCTGGGGAGGCGGTTGAGCCGTTTTAAATTAATTAGTTGCTGGTTGCTAGTTGCTGGTTTCCTTACTGGTTCAATATCAGGCTGAATAGACCAATAACTAGCAACCGACAAAAAACTAACATCATGACTAAGAGTTATAAAGAACTTGAAGTATACCAAATATCTTTTAGACTATTCATTCAGACTCATCGGTTTACCTTTAAGTTACCCAAACATGAGACTTACGAACTAGGAAGTCAACTTAGGCGTTCGTCTGATTCCGTAAACTCAAATATTGTAGAAGGTTACGGAAGAAAAAAATATAAAAAGGATTTTATCAAGTTTTTGATTTATTCATTAGCAAGCAATGACGAAACGATTAATCATTTAAAGAAGATTGGAACACTGTATCCATCTCTGTTCGAAAAAGCAGAATCATTACAAAACGATTACGATCAACTAGGTAAAAGACTTAATAAATTTATTGAATACGTTACGAAACACTGGAGAACATAACCAAACTAGCAACTAGCAACTAGCAACTAGCAAAAATACAAAGTCCAAAATTTGTGATAATAAGTCATTTTGTTTGGGTGTAAAGTCGGTCTCAATTCTATGGCCGACTTACACCACAAATTTGGATCAAGAGTCAAGTAGTTTTATTAATTCTTACAGATTTTTATTTAGAAATTTGGGGGTAGTTTTTTTTGCAAATCTTGTAAATTCAACTAATCTCCAAATTTTTTCACCAAGTTTTTCACTTTACATAGCTGTAAAAAAATAAGTATATTTGTATAAAACGAATAATATGTCTATAGCTACTATTTCCAATAATCCATCTAATAGAAAGGCAGTTAAATCGCCTAAGCCAATCTCATGGGAAACCTTTGAGAAAAGGTATCTGACTAGAGAAGATACCTGGAAATATGAATGGGTAAATGGCTTGGTTGAGAAAACCAAACGTTCTATGAATCAGGAACAATTATTTATAATCAAAAATATTAGGAAGGTATTCAATCAGTTAGTACTTGCTAATAAAGTTGCAGGCTTGATGGAACCTGAAATTGACACTTTCTTTTTAGATAAAGTACATCGCCGGCCAGATATGGCTTGGTTTTCGGCCTCACAGGAAGTTGAAATGGCGCATGGCAAAAATCAAGTACCCAATTTTGTCATAGAAATTATTTCAAATAATGACAAAGCCCGAAAACTACAAGCAAAAATGAAAAATTATAGAGATGCTGGTGTAGAAGTCGTGTGGTTGATTTACCCAAATGTAGAAGAAGTTGTCGTTTGTCAAGGAGATAAAATGGAAGTTTGTAGCGGAGATAAAACCTGTTCTGCTGCACCAGCTATAGCTGCTTTCAAAATAAAGACAAAATCTTTGTTTGAAAAACCTGTTGCACAGAAAGAGAGCTAAATGAATCTAATATAAAAATTGATTTATCGATATACATCAACCTTAAAATCAGGTTGGCAATTCGCTTTACAGGAGCTCTAATCAAACAATAATAACACACCTCACCACTCCCACCTAAATTTAACATAAAAATAACCTTGATTTTTAATTCTCGGAATCTATTCCACAAAGAAATCGGTTAATACCCATCCTGTGTATTAATAAAATATTATTCTATCATTCCAAATCAAGCCAAACATAATTCTAAAATACGATTTACGTATTAAAAATTCCAATCATAATTTTATTTTCGCTTTATTTAAATATGTTGACTTTCCGTTAAATAACGGCTACTTTTGCACTCCTTTAAAGAGAACCTTCAGCCAAAACTAACTTTCCTAGACCAAATTAAGTGCTAGAAAATTTATAACTAAAATCTATTGATTTTTTCGGGTAGTGTATTATCCGACAATGGTAGTTTAATCCAACATTTTAATGAAAAAGTATTTTAATTTATTCGATTTATCTCAAAAAGTAGATTATAGAACCGAAATCCTTTCTGGATTAACAGTAGCGATGGCTTTGATTCCAGAGGCTGTAGCTTTTGCTTTGATCGCAGGCCTTTCTCCTTTGACTGGTTTGTATGCAGCCTTTATGATGGGCTTGATTACCTCTATTTTTGGTGGTCGTCCAGGTATGATCTCTGGGGCAACGGGTGCCGTAGCAGTGGTATTAGTCGTATTGGCTCAATCTCACGGAGTAGAGTATATTTTTGCAACAGTAGTTTTAGCAGGTTTACTGCAAGTATCCGCAGGTGTTTTAAAGTTAGGAAAATTGATGCGGCTAGTTCCCCACCCTGTAATCTTCGGGTTTGTGAATGGTTTAGCGATCATCATTTTTATGTCGCAACTAGATCAGTTTAAAGATCCAGCTGGTAATTGGTTAGTAGGCATGCAAATGTATTCTTTACTAGGATTAGTAGCTTTGACAATGCTGATTATATGGGGTTTACCTAAATTGAGTAAAGCAATTCCTGCATCATTAGTAGCGATCCTAAGTATCTTCGCTATCGTGGTTGCATTCGGTATTGAAACTAAAACAGTTGGAGACATCGCCTCTATTTCTGGTGGTTTTCCTCCTTTCCATATTCCAGCAATTCCTTTTACTTGGGAAAGCTTAGTAATTATTTTCCCTTACGCTGCGATTATGGCAGGCGTTGGTTTGATTGAAAGTTTATTGACTTTGAATATCATTGATGAAATCACGGAAACAAGAGGACAAGGAAACAGAGAGGCAGTAGCACAAGGAGCCGCTAATATCTTATCGGGTTTATTCTCAGGTATGGGTGGATGTGCGATGATTGGACAGAGTTTGATTAACGTATCTTCTGGAGCAAGAGCTAGATTGTCTGGTATTGTTGCCTCTGTGATGCTGTTGGTGTTCATTATGTTCGGTGCAAGTTTGATTGAGCAGTTACCTATGGCGGCTTTGACAGGCTTGATGATTATGGTCTCTATCGGTACTTTCGAATGGGCTAGTTTGAAGACGTTTAATAAGATGCCTAAGTCAGATATTTTTGTCATGGTCTTAGTTACTTTAGTGACTGCCGTTCTACATAATTTGGCTTTAGCAGTTATCGTGGGTGTGATTATCGCAGCCTTAGTTTTTGCTTGGGATAACGCCAAAAGAATTAGAGCTAGAAAGCATATCGACGCAAAAGGAATCAAGCATTACGAAATTTACGGGCCATTATTCTTCGGTTCTGTAACTGTTTTTAATGAAAAATTTGATGTCTTAAATGATCCTAAAGAAATTATCATTGACTTTGAAGAAAGTCGAGTAGTAGATATGTCAGCGATTGAGGCATTAAATAAGATGACGGAACGATACCACAAGGTTGGTAAGAAAGTGCATTTACAAAACCTAAGTTGGGATTGTCAACAACTATTGAAAAAAGCAGAAGAGATTATTGAAGTGAATGTGATTGAAGAACCTGCTCCTAAGATTGGCAAACAAGAACCTGCATTGGTTTAAAATATTTGACAATAAGTCATAACCTATCAAAAGCCGTTTAACTTTCATAGTTGAACGGCTTTTGTTTTATGGGGTAGCTACCAATTTCCGCAAACGCATTTTAATCCCCCCTTTGGGACTAAGTGTGACCAAAGGTTGAGGTACGACTGGTTTATTATCAATCAGTTCAAAGTCAAAACGTTGCACCAGCATCACCAAAACCAACTGCATTTCCATCATCGCAAAATGATTCCCAATACACATTCGAGGTCCTGCACCAAATGGCATATAGGCTAAACTTGGTCTTGCTTTTACTTGCTCAGGGGCAAAACGATCAGGATCAAATTTTTCGGGATCTGGATAATAAGTTGAGTCTCGATGCAAGCCATAAATACTCAATAAAAAAATGGAATTAGCAGGAATAGTATGTCCTAAAACTTCATCTTTCTCGATATTTTCTCGTCCGACGGCATAGGCTGGAGGATACAAACGCATCCCTTCTTCGATAACTTGTTTGGTATAAGTCAAACTTCTTAAATCTGTAAAGGAAGGATGGGAAGTATTTTTTAAAACGGTGTTTACCTCTGTTCTTAATTTGGCTAAAATAGCTGGATGCTTTGCTAATAAATAAAGTGTCCAACTTAAAGCATTCGAGGAGGTTTCATGCCCTGCTGCGTGGATAGTTACCAATTCATCCCGTAACTGTCGATTGGTCATGCCGTCACCAGATTCGCTGTCTGTTGCTTGCAATAGCATCGTTAATAAATCAATCGGCTTATCCTTAACTTGGCGACGTTCGTCAATGATTTCAAACATCTCTTGATCGAATTCGGCCATTCTAGCCTCAAACTTTCTTTTTTGTCCATTGATGTAACTCAATGGAATCATGTACGGTTTTCTAGCCCGATTCATGATATACTCTTGTCCAAATTTCATATTCTCAGACATCCCCACCTTATCATTATCTTTTTCGGTACTGAACAATGTTTTTAAAACAATATCCGCAGTGACTGCCATCATTTCGTGTGAAATATTAATCGTTTCTCCATTTGTTTTATCGGATAGCTCCGCACAGAAATTTTCTGCTACACCAACCATTTTTTTGTACAACTCTTCCAATTGTGTTTTGTAAAAGGCTGGTTGCGCCATCCGTCTTTGGCGACGCCAAAATTCCCCTTCACTGGTTACTAATCCATTGCCTAATGCTAATTTGAGTTGTTTGTAAGTCGCACTTTTTCGGTAGTTTTTTTGATTGGACTGCATCACCTGACGAATCACCTCTACATTCGTCGTGACAAATACATTTTTGATTCCATAAAAAGGAATGGTGAAAAAATTTCCTAGTTTTTGACTTTGCTCCACCACAAACTTTAATGGATCTTTCGCCATATCTAAAATGGAAGGTTTGAACCCTTTGCTTTTATAAACTGGAATCATTTTTTTAGTCATTGTTTGATTTATTTGAGCTACATCTGATTTATAAACAACATTTTTATTAAGAATTCGTCGCCATAACCACGAAGTGGTTAAATACGAATAGCCCCGAATGAAATTCGGGGAAAAATGATTGTATAAAGGATGCAGGGGTTGTGTAAAAAGTCGATTTTATCAATAAATTATTATTTTTAATAAAATATTTATCGTTGATTATTATGATTTTAAATATGTAAAATATTCGAATATTTTACATATTTTGACTTTCTACACAACCCCGCTATTTGTGTTCAACCACTTCGTGGTTTTCGTAATAAATTGCTATTCAAAATTTTGGAAACAAAGCACAGAGTTTATTCCTTCTCCTCTTTTTTTGCCATCAACTCCTTCGGAGAGCGTAAATCTAAAGTTGGCAATCCA
>CALDTJ010000169.1 GCA_937924145.1 uncultured Saprospiraceae bacterium | reverse complement strand
AGGTGTGAATTCCACCAACCCATCACGATTTGAATCACTTGATGAAAACGATCTAAACGATAATCATCGGTGATTTGAAATCGACGCCAAATAGGTATATGACTATTGGCTAAGGAGATTTTGATTTGTAACTGCCTCATGCGGCGAAGGTAAGCAAAGAAATAATTGGTAGGTAATTATTTTGTTTAATTTAAGTATTTTTAAAAATGGTATATGAAAAAAGAATTAAGTATTTCGATATAAGTGTTCTGAAAATAGACGTACAAACTAATGCTGTACTTAATTTGACAATTCACTTTACGATTGGCTCAGAGAGTTGTGTTACTTGTGCGACTAAAACGTAAACTCTCTGAGTTGTGCAATATTCGAATTACCATACTTTTCACCGTAGTACCATAAATAATAACCAGTTCTTTGTTGCATGAAAAAATCCGTGTGGAACAAAAAAACGGGGCAATCTCCAAAAAAGAAATTGCCCCGTTTAACTTAAAGCAAAGACGCTCTACACATCATAATTCAAAATAGGAGCCATCCACTTCTCAGCCTCTTCCACACTAAACCCTTTACGCTCCGCATAATCCTCTACTTGGTCCTTACTCACCATCCCAACACGCATATATTTAGATGCAGGATTGCCAAAATACCAGCCACTAACCGCAGCAGCAGGGTACATCGCACAACTCTCGGTCAAAGTAATACCTGTTTGTTCCTCCACCCGCATCAGTTCCCAAAGGGTCCGTTTTTCGGTGTGTTCTGGACAAGCAGGGTAGCCTGGTGCAGGACGAATGCCTTTATATTGCTCTTTGATTAAATCGTTATTATCTAAATTTTCGTCAGCCGCATAGCCCCAAAATTCTTTACGCATTCGTAGGTGCATACATTCGGCGAAAGCCTCGGCAAAACGGTCGGCCAATGCTTTTAATAAAATCGCATTATAATCATCTTGGTCTGCCTCAAACCGCTTGACATGGTCTTCGATACCAAAACCAGTTGCCACTGCAAAAGAGCCAATGAAATCTTGTACACCAGATGCTTTAGGTGCTAAGAAGTCGGTCAAGGCTAAATTTGGTTGCCCTGGTGCTTTTTTGACTTGTTGACGCAGATGATGCAAAGTTGCTTTGACTCTATCTCGCTTATTACTTTCATAAACTTCGATGCTATCATCATTGACCGTATTGGCAGGATAGATGCCGATAACTGCATTCGCAGTCAACCATTTTTCGTCAATGATTTGCTTAAGCATCACCTGTGCATCTTCGAATAATTTAGTCGCCTCTTTTCCAACAATTTCATCTTCTAAGATTGCAGGATATTTACCTGCCAATTGCCAGCTAGAGAAGAATGGCGTCCAGTCGATATAAGTTGCCAATTCAGCTAAATCATAGTTTTCAAAAACTCTTGTACCTGTAAAAGAAGGCATGACAGGCGTATAATTCGCCCAGTCCAATTGCAATTTATTCTCTCTCGCTTTTTTCAGCGTCAGGTATTTTTTGCTAGATTTCCGATTAGAGCGCATTTCTCTAACTCGCTGATATTCTGCTTTAATATCTAAAATAAAATCACTACTTGTATCTTTTTCTTCACTCAATAAGTTACTACAAACGCCAACGGCTCTCGACGCATCCAAAACGTGTACGACAGGCCCATTATATTGAGGTTCTACCTTTACCGCAGTATGCGTTTTAGAGGTCGTAGCTCCACCGATCAATAATGGAATTTTGAAGTTTCGGCGCTGCATTTCTTTGGCAACGTGGACCATCTCATCCAAAGAAGGCGTAATCAGACCACTCAATCCGATAATATCTACATTTTCTTTGATGGCAGTATCCAAAATCTTTTGAGTCGGCACCATCACGCCCATGTCGATGATCTCGTAATTATTACAACCTAAAACAACTCCAACAATATTTTTTCCAATATCATGGACATCTCCTTTTACGGTTGCCATTAAGACTTTTCCTTTGGTCGATTTATCACCTGCTTGCTTTAATGCCTCGATATAAGGCGTTAAGTGCGCTACGGCTTTTTTCATCACCCGAGCCGATTTTACGACCTGCGGTAAGAACATTTTTCCAGCACCGAACAAATCACCTACGACATTCATTCCATCCATCAAAGGCCCTTCGATGACTTCGATTGGAGCAGGGTATTTTTGGCGTGCCTCTTCCGTATCTTCTACAATGAATTCCGTAATACCTCTTACCAAAGCATGAGATAAACGTTGTTCCACGGTACTTTCTCGCCAAGCTAAATCTTTGACTACGGACTTTCCTCCATCACCTTTCACTTTCTCTGCATATTCTGTTAATCGGTCAGTCGCATCGTCTCGTCTGTTGAATAAAACATCTTCGACTCGCTCCAATAAATCTTTTGGAATATCTGCATATACTTCAATCAGGCCAGCATTCACAATTCCCATATCCATTCCCGCTTTGATCGCATGGAACAAAAAGGAAGAGTGCATCGCCTCTCTCACCACATTATTTCCTCTAAAAGAGAAAGAAATATTACTAACACCACCACTCACTTTTGCACCAGGACAAAGCGCTTTGATTTGTCGAGTGGCCTCAATAAAGTTGATGGCATATTCATTATGTTCTTCGATACCTGTTGCTACTGCAAAAATATTTGGATCAAAAATGATGTCGTTTGGATTAAAATCGACTTCATTGACTAAAATATCGTAGGCTCTTTTACAAATTTCTACTTTACGCTCTGTTGTATCCGCTTGCCCATCTTCATCGAATGCCATCACGACTGCTGCTGCACCGTATCTCTTGACCAATGTAGCGTGTCGCTTAAATTGCTCAATGCCTTCTTTCATCGAAATACTATTCACGATACATTTCCCTTGTACACACTTTAAACCCGCCTCGATGACGTGGAATTTTGAACTATCAATCATCACGGGCAATTTAGCAATATCAGGTTCTGCCATCACCAAATTTAAGAAATCTTGCATCGCTTGCTCA
The DNA here is from genome assembly GCA_937924145.1 of uncultured Saprospiraceae bacterium. Lineage (GTDB taxonomy): Bacteria > Bacteroidota > Bacteroidia > Chitinophagales > Saprospiraceae > JAFMDF01. The sequence goes on along the minus strand of CALDTJ010000169.1, from coordinate 5,092 downwards.
CTATCCAACAAGCCTTCATCCATATTTACATCAATCACCTGCGCGCCACCTTCGACTTGGTGTAAAGCCACAGATAATGCTTCATCATAAGCTCCCGTTTTAATCAAACGAGCAAATTTTCGGGACCCCGTAACGTTCGTTCTTTCCCCAACATTGATAAAGTTAGCATCAGGTCGAATAATTAATGGTTCTAAACCACTCAACATCGACATACCCGTTGGTTCAGGAATCGGACGAACGGCTAATCCTTCGACAGCATTTGCCATCGCTTGGATATGTTCAGGTGTCGTTCCACAACAACCTCCAATCAAATTCACAAAACCCGCATTCACGAAATCTTGAATATAAGTCTTCATTTCCTCGCCATCTTGGTCATATTCCCCAAATTCATTGGGTAAACCTGCATTTGGATAGGCGTGAACATTCGTATCAGCGATTTTGGCTAAAGCCTCTAAGTGCGGTCGCATTTCTTGCGCTCCTAAAGCACAATTTAAGCCGACACAAAATGGCTTGGCGTGCATTACTGAAATCCAAAAAGCCTCTACCGTTTGACCAGAAAGCGTTCGACCACTTGCATCGGTAATCGTTCCCGAAATCATAATTGGCAACTTCATATTTTTCTCCTCAAATACTGTTTCTACTGCAAAAATCGCAGCCTTCGCATTCAACGTATCAAAAATGGTTTCAATCAAAATAATATCCGAACCACCATCAATTAAGCCTTCCACTTGCGTCTTATAAGCCGCTACCATTTCATCGAAAGTCGCAGCTCTAAAACCTGGGTTGTTTACGTCAGGGGAAATAGATAATGTTCTATTGGTTGGCCCTAATGCGCCTGCTACAAACCGAGGTTTGTCAGGGTTCATTGCCGTATATTCTGTACAAGCTTTCTTCGCAATTTTAGCTGATTCGAAGTTGATTGCATAAGCTTGTTCTTCCATTTCGTAGTCCGCCTGTGCGATGACTGTTCCACTAAAGGTATTGGTTTCGACAATATCCGCTCCTGCATCTAAATAGGCTTTGTGAATCGCCTCGATAATATGCGGTTGCGTAATCGACAAAATGTCGTTATTCCCCTTAATGTCTAAGTGCCAATCTTTAAATTGTTCACCTCGATAATCGGCCTCTTCTAGTTCGTATTGTTGAATCATCGTGCCCATGGCACCGTCCAAAACAAGGATTCTGTCCTTGATAATTTCCGTTACAGATTTTGTCATATTGTTATTATGTTGATTGAACTTTTTAATCTTAAAATAGTGAACGCAAGTATCTAGGAATAGATACTTGATTTATGTAATATTAAGTAGCTTATGGAAAGGAAAAAGTAAATCTTGGTATTTGATTTACGGGAATAAGAACAAATGGTTTTTGGTTTTGGTTTCGGAAGGGCAAAGATAAGTGGTTTTGTTTGGAAATATAAATTAGAATAAAGGAGTTCAAATTTTTAAAATAGTTCAATTGAATCAAAAAAACAAAAAAATGATTCATATGAACTGAAATTTTGTTAATTTCGTAATAAATATTTATTCTATAACGGTTTTTCGTTTTAAATAACTAATAATGCTGATTCGATTTGTAGTTGAAAATTTTAAATCTTTTAAGGAAGAAACGGAATTTAACTTGTTGACAGGAAGTATTCGGAAACATTCTAATCATGTACATCATACCAAGCAAGGTATCGATATACTACCTGTATCTGTAGTTTATGGTGGGAATGCTAGTGGGAAGAGTAATCTAGTAGAGGCTATATTTAGAGCAAGAAATATTATTGTAGATGGGACTTTGTCTAGAAATACAAGTTTCCCGATAGAGAAATTTGCTCTTGATAAAGCATCTGCTGAAAAACCTGTAAAGTTTGAAATAGAATTCAAAACTGAGCAAAATACTTATGCTTATGGCTTTATTATAGATTATGATATTGTTCTGGAAGAATGGCTGTATTTAATTTCTGCAAAAAAAGAAGATAAACCTTTGTATGAAAGAGTTAGACAAGAATTTGACTTTAAAAACATGTCTTTTCTAAATAAAAAAGAATTGAATTTTTTGATTAATGAGTCCAGAGGAGTAAGAAAAAATCAACTTTTCTTAACAGAATTTTATAGGAGGTCAATTGGATTTTGGGATGATGTTTTAGATTGGTTTCAGAAGTTAATGATAATTTTTCCAGAACAGAAGTACGGTAAATTAAACTCTTTTTTAAATACAGATTTTTTAGTTTTTACTAACAATTTACTTAGAGTTGGGGATACGGGAATTAGTGTGAAAACTGTGAAGGAAAATTATTCAGATTTAATTAATAAATATCCCAATATTAGAGACGAAGTAGAATTGAAATTTGGCTATATTAAAAAGAACGGCTTGAGTTTTATAGCGGACAAAGAAGTTTTTACAATTTATTTTGATGAAAATATCAACAAAATGCAAGCAGTTAAATTGATAGCATTGCATAAAATGGACAATGGGGAAGTAGTTAATTTTAAGATTCCGCAAGAATCAGATGGTACACAAAGATTAATTGATTTGGCAGGAGGTATTTATCCTGCTATTTATGAAAATAGAGTTGTTATTATTGATGAAATAGACCGTAGTATTCATCCTTTATTATCAAAAAAATTGATTGATTTATTTTTATTAAAAAGAGAAGAAAATGGAGGGACTGGACAGTTAATATGTACTACTCACGAAGATTTGATTATGGATATGGATATGTTGCGTCCTGATGAAGTTTGGTTTGTCCAAAAAAATGACGATGGAGTATCTGAACTGTATCCATTAAGTGAATTCAAAATTCGATATGATGTTAATATTAGAAAAGGGTATTTGAACGGACGATTTGGGGCAATTCCAGATTTAGAAGACGAAAATTTACTTAAAAAATCAGCTTAATGCCAAGACCAAATAGAACATACAAAAAAGAAAATGGCTATTTCAGGAATGCTAGTTATAAATTGATAGTTGGTGAAGGATTAACAGAGGAACAATATTTCAAGGGACTACTTTCAATAATAGATAAAAAAGAAAGGCAACGATTTAAATTTGAAATTCAACCCTATAAAGATGACGGACGAACAGCAATTAAACATTTAGTGACAAATGCATTAGAATTCAGAGGTAAGTTTTCTGATTTCAAAAAAGGACAGGACGAAATATGGGTGTTTTCTGATATGGATTTAAATAATGATGGCGAACTAAACACAGCGGCTATTGATTGTAAAAAGGAGAAAATGAATTTAGCTATAAGTACACCCTGTTTTGAAATTTGGTTACTCCTTCATCTCTCAGATTTATCTGAAACTAGCTTTGACTTGAATCCAATTTTTGATAATAAGAAAAATAGAAAAGCTGCTCAAAACTGTGAATTAGAATTGCGTAAAATTTTGGGTGGCTATAATAAATCTAAACTTCCATTGCCTAAATTTTTACCACATATTGAACTAGCCATTGAAAGAGCAAAATTAACAGATAATGGGTATCCTGATAAATGGCCAACCAAAATTGGCACAAGAGTTTATAAACTTTTAGAAGACATAAAATTTAAATTATCTTGAAATAAAAATAATAGCTCTACCATAGACTTTTCTTTAATCGAAGGTTCTTGTGGGGCAACCTCGTTCCGATAACTGTCGCCACCAGGCTAAGCAAATATAGGAAGAGGTGCTTACAAAGCACCTCTTCCTATGAGAAGGCAATGCTCTGAAAGCATCTTCTTCTTTTATTCATTAATTGAAATATTAGTCCTTAATACAACCGCTTAACCAAAAATCGCTCACTCTTCAAGACTCGATTCTTCAATCTAATATTAACCAAATACAGCCCATTCAAATAATGGGTTAAAGGAATCTTCAAAACATCGGCTGGCAACGACTCAATAGTTTGCTGATAAACAATTTGCCCATAAATATTATTGATACTAATATCTGCATTTTTGCCAGCATATTCCTTTAAATCAATCGAAATCGACTCTTGTGCAGGATTGGGGAAAAGCGTAAAAGTTGCTAAAGAAGGTGTTGCGTTCCGATTACTAGCACCTAAGTTGATCTCTTGCTCACAGATTAAACTCCAACCATCATCGTAAACTCGTGCTAAATAGCGACCGCTTGACAGATTAGAGGCCGTCTGACTACTCCCACATTGATAGGAACAACTAAAAACTTCCGCCCAATTATTATTTAAATCGTGAATTTTGAAAAAATAATTTTGACCATTTTGGCCGTTCATTTCAATGGAATTGTTGGTGTAGTTTAAGTTAATAGCACCACATTGGATATTATTTTCTCCACCGTTGCCACCTGTAGATCTTACGATTACCGAAAATTGGCAAGTGATAAAAGTGCCGCAAATACCATTATTATTTCCAATATCATAAATGGTATATTGAATGATGGTTTCTCCTATCGGAAATTTACTGCCTTTAGGTAAACCTTGTTCTTGCCTTAATCCAAAATTTGGGGCAGGTTGACAAACAGTACCTGGTCTAATAACTGGGTCGTCCCAAGTGACAATAGCTCCATTAGGGTCATTGGTTTCGACTACAATATCGGCTTGGCAAATTAGTTGGGAATTAGGAGGATTTTCTTGACAGACATCCCCTACACCATTTCCATCGCTATCGGCTTGGTCGGGATTGTAGGTACTCAAACAGTTATCTACACCATTGCAAACACCGTCACCGTCTGAATCTTGGTTATCACCACAAAGACCACTACCATTATCAACAAGGTTGACTTCTTGTTCACAGATCAGGCTCCAATTGCTATCATAAACTTGAACAAGGTAGGTACTAGGCGGTAGGTTAGCCGTTTCTCGATTTCCACAATTGAAAGAACAGCTAAAAACTTCTGCCCAGTTATTGTTTAAATCATGTATTTTAAAAAAGTAATTACGTCCAGACTGTCCTTCCATTTCAATAGAATTACTTGTAGAAGTAATACTAATTTCACCACATTGGACCGTATTTCCACCGCCACCTGTATATTTCACGATTATATCAAAATTACAAGCGATTGTATTTTGGCAAACCGCAGGGGAGCCTAAATCAAAAGCTGTATAGAGAATATTCGTTTCTCCTATTGGAAATTTACTCCCTTTAACA
>CALDTJ010000168.1 GCA_937924145.1 uncultured Saprospiraceae bacterium | reverse complement strand
TAACCATTCAAGATTTCACAGGTTCAGGCTCTTTATCTTGTCCTGACCCGATTACGGTAGCATGTGATTCTTCTTTAGATCCAAGTGTTACAGGTGCTTTATCTGTCAGCAATATTTGTCAGAGAGGAGTAGAAATTGATTACCAAGATGTTTATAAGCCAGCTCCAGCTAACAGTAATAATATTTGTCAGATCCTTGAAAGAAACTGGATGCTAGTTGATACTTCATCAGGGACTGTAACGACTTGTGTACAAATCATTTCTCTAATAGATGATGAAGCGCCAGTATTCACCACCACTTTTGCAGATGAAACAGTGGCTTGTATTGCAAATGCAACTACTGCCGATTCTATTCAAGTGACAGATAATTGTGCAGCAACTTATTTTGCGCAAGCAAAGGATACGATTATCATGATGACAAATAACATCTTATTCCAAAGAATTTGGACGGCTACAGATGGCTGTAATGAGGTGATTGATACGCAGCAAGTAACTATAGTAGATGTAACCGCTCCAGTTATTAATTTGCCAAGTGATACTTTCGTTTACAATACTGGCGATTTTACACCAAATGCTTGTGGTGTAGCAGTTACCATAGATTTTGCATCATTCGTAACAGATTGTAATGCAAACTTAGGGCTAAAGGTAGGGTATGATGGACAAGATACTACAGCGATTTTATCTGGGAATTATGCTGCTGGAGAACATACGGTTGTTGTAACTGCCGAGGATGCAAGCGGCAACAGTGTGACTAAGAATGTAGTTATTGATGTAAATGATACTTCTATTCCTACGATAGTTTGTGTAGAGAATCTAGTTATTTCTCTTGGAACTGGAGGAACTGGAACATTACAAGTGTCAAATGTACTAAGTAGTGTATCTGATAATTGTGATGGTGCATTCATTGATACCATATTTTTATCTCAATCTGTTTTTGACTGTAGTCATTTAGGTATGAATACCGTTATCTTAACAGCAAGAGATTCTGCTGGAAATGAAGGAACTTGTACCGTAAATGTTGATGTTGTGAACCAAGGTAGTACCAATATTATTTCAGTTACGACTTCTAGCCAAGATGAATCTATTGGTGGAGCAGGTGATGGCTCTGTTTCAGTTAATGTTAGCGGAGGTTCAGGGAATTATACCTACTTGTGGAATGATCCCAATGCATCTACTACTGCTACTGTTAATAACCTTGCTGCTGGTTTATACATGGTCACTGTAAATGATACTGGAACTGGATGTATATTAACTGATACTGCAAGAGTAAACCCTGGCGTAACGGTTAACTACCAAATCTGTGACGGTATAGGGACTCAAGGTAGCATCGTACAGATTCCTATCAAGGTCAGTAATTTTGATAGTATCCTGAGTATTGATATGGATTTTGAAATCTCGGATCAAACCGTAGCTCGATTTATTCCTTCTAATAAAGCAAGTGGTTTTAATTTAGGAGATGTGAGCGCAGATGATTTTACTTATATTTCTCCAAGTAGAATGTTGTTTGCGATTAATTTAGATCCTACGAATGGTGTAACCTTACCTGATGGTACTGTTATTTTCAACTTGAATTTAGAAGTAGTCGGAACTGGTGGTACAGTTAATATTACTGCAGGTGGTAACTCTGTCGCAACCATCGAAACAACGGCATTGATTAATAACAGTGCAACAGTGATTACCTCTTCTTCGAGTTCTGGTACGATTACGGCAGGTACGGCACCTGCTGCTACTTTCTCAGGAAACGTCAGCACCGTCATCAACAACCCACTACCAGACGTAACCGTCACGCTAAGTGGAGATGCTACAGGAACAGACGCAACCGATGCAGCAGGTGATTATACTTTCGCAGCGACGACTGGACAAAGCCTGACGGTGACGCCAATGGAAGATAGACAACACAATCAAGGATTGAGAGTAACGGATTTAGCGATTATTCAAAATCATATTTTAGGGAATGTGACATTTACTTCTCCTTACCAGTACATTGCAGCGGATGTGAATAATAGTCAAACGATTACCGTAACGGATTTAGCGGAGATTCAAGGAGTTATCTTAGGTATTCGATCTGAGTTCTTTACTTCGCCATCTTGGAAATTTATTCCTGATGATTTTGTGATTACTTTAGCAGACCCATTTGCGAATGATATTCCATCTAGCATTTCTACCATTAGTGAAAATGCAGATTTCACAGCAGTGAAAATGGGAGATGTGGACTTTTCTGCTACGACGGTTAATTTACAAACAACTGGCGAAGCGAAGTCTAGAGAGACTTTCCGATTTGGTATCGAAGATCGACTATTAAAAGCAGGCGAAATCATCAACGTACCATTTAAGGCGGATAACTTCGAAGAGATGTATGCTTACCAATTGACGTTAAATGCCAACCCAGAATGGTTGTCTTTCGAAGGCGTTGAAGCAGGGGCATTGGCAGACATCAATTTGAATAACTTTGGTTTACAAGAAGTAGAGCGTGGTTTGATTTCTACCTTATGGTTTGCGGCAGAACCGCAAAATATTGAGCAAAACACGACTTTGTTTACTATTTCTTTCCGAGTTAATAAAGGCGGCAGAAATTTAAGTGATATATTGCGTGCAAGTTCTGATAGATTAGACGCAGCGGCTTATGCAACAGACGCTCAACCTAAAAATATCAGCTTGACATTTGAGCAAAATACCCCACTAGAAGGCTTTGAATTATTCCAGAATAAACCAAACCCATTTAGTGCGCAAACAACCATTAGCTTTAGCCTACCAAAAGCAACTACGGCAACTTTGAGATTTTATGATTTCAGCGGCCGTAGAGTTCACCAAATTAAAGGCGACTACGCACCAGGTATGAATAATGTAGTGGTTCATAAAAATGACCTTATTAGCAGCGGTGTTTTATACTACGAAATTGAGACACCAACATTTACTGCTCGTAAGAAAATGATAGTATTAGACTAATCGAGTTGCGGGTTACGAGTTACGGGTTGCGAGTTAAACGCGCAACCCGCAACCCGTAACTCGCAACCCGTTTTCACCAGAAACCGATTATTAAGAAATGAAGTACCCAGTCCTATTACCGATAAAGAATGCTATGCGTTCGCCCCTACACTGCTTTACACTTACCATTAGTACGTTTACACCAACAAGTACGATTTTAATAGAATATCAATTGTGAAAAATTGTCTCAGTAGTTTTATTGGGGACAACGATAAAATTTTAATGAAAGAAGATTTGAAAACGAAGAAGGACGTTACCATAAAAGCGCCTTTTTCCTTTTGATTATTAATTTTCATTAAAAAAGTTATAATTCCAGCAGGTGAAATACCTAATAATATGCAAAAGAAAATATACTTATTAAGTGCTTTTTTGCTCCTTAGCTTTTTTCAGCTAGTAGCCCAAACCAGCCTAAGTCTACCTACTCAAAATGTAACTTGTGGTGAACAAGTGCAGGTGCCGATTACGGTAACGGACTTTAATGATATTGTTGGTTTACAATTTTCTCTCCAGTGGAACCCTTCTAATTTAAATTACGAAAATACTAGTACGATCACCCAAATGAATTCAGCCCAGTTAAATGAGCTGAATACGGCGGGTGGTACTTTAGGATTTACTTGGTTTGATGTCCGAACGCCCATTACGCTAATGGATGGTGATAGCATTATTTTCATCACCTTCACCGTGATTGGCAACAATTTCACTACCGAGGATATTAATTTTATTTCCAATCCAACTCAGATTGCAGCGACTCAGCAAATCAATGGTCAGTTATCTGAACCAGCCGTAGATGTTTCTAATAGAGGTCAATTGACATTAGTAGATACAACTACTCCTACTATTGCTTGTCCTGCACCTAGATCAGCTACAACGGTTTCTGGTAGTACACAGGTAGCGGTGATGAATTTGACACCGACGCCTACTGACAATTGCGGTATTGCTTCTACTACTTATATGTTAGGCGGTGCAACAACAGGATCGGGTGACACGGATGCAAGTGGTCAACTGTTCAATATAGGACTAACAACTATTACCTACACAACAACAGATTTTGCAGGTAATAGTACTAGTTGTGAAGTAGATGTGACGGTTACCGCAGGTACTGCTGGACCTAACGATAATTTGATCGTTAGACCAGGTAGCTTGATTAACCAATGTGGTGGAACAGTAGACGTTCCTGTAAGTGTCGTTGGTTTTGATGAAATAACGGATTTAGGATTTACTATTAATTTTGATGCCACTCAATTTACTTATGTTGGAATTACTAATTTTAATTTAGATAGTTTAGACATCAGCAATTTTGATGTAAGCCAAATAGCCGCAGGAATTATTACCGTTACTTGGGAAAATGATATTGCTCAAACTAAGGTAGATGATACGGTTCTTTTTAATGTACAATTATCAAGTACTTCTGCAGTAAACAATTCATCAGTAGGTATCACTAACCTAACTGCTCAACAGAATAATATTGCTTTTCAGACTACCGAAGGGACTGGAACGATTACATTACAAGACAACGTTGATCCAACGATTATTTGTCCTAATAATGTAACCGTGAGCGCCGCAGTTGGTTCTCTTAGTACCATTGTCAATAATATTGGTGCAACTGCGATGGATAATTGTGGTGATGCAACCTTAATGTATGCCATGACTGGTGCAACGACAGGCGGTGGAAATGGTGATGCAAGTGGATTATCATTCAACATTGGAGTAACAACGATTACCTATACGGCTACGGACGAAAGTGGCAATACTGCTAACTGTTCCTTTACAGTAACCGTTTCAGGCGAAAGTCCAACAGATTTTACTTTAATTGCTCAAAGCACAACTGCTAGTTGTGATGCGAATGATATTACAATAGCTATTAATGTAGCTGCTTTTGATACCATTGCAGGCGTACAGTTTTCTGTAAATTGGGACCCAGCGGTATTGAATTACGTATCTAGAGATGATGGTGTTTTTACCGCAGCAGATAATGCTCAATATGGTGAGAATGATTTAGCAGATGGAAAAATTAGTTATACTTGGTTCGACTTCAACGGTCAAACTTTGCCTGATGGTTCTACTTTATTTACACTTCATTTCACACCAGTAGGAGGAGGAACTAGTGCCGTTAATTTTACTTCTGACCCTGTTCTGATTGAAGTCACTGAGGCGAGAGATGGTTTACCTATCAAGTCTATGAGTGAAATCATTTTGACCGCAGGAACTGTTGAAGTTACGGATTTAGAAAACCCAACTATTGGTTGTCCTGAGGATCAGACAATTACCCTTCCAATGGGTCAAACATCGACGGTCGTAAATAATTTAGATGCTATTGCAACAGATAATTGTGGCTTGGCATCAGTTACTTACCAATTGACTGGTGCAACAACTGGTAGCGGAATGGATGCTGCTAGTGGACAAACTTTTAATCTTGGAACAACAACGATTACTTATACGGCAACTGATAACGCTGGCAATACTGCGACTTGTAGTAGTACTGTGATTATAGATTCACCAGGAGCTATGGCAGTCAATGTTGTCAACTCACCTGCTATTTGTGGTGAGGAACCTTTCAAAGTAGATATTACGGTAGATAATTTCATTAATGGAGTAGGCATTCAATTCTCTGTTAATTGGGGACCTACTGTTTTACAATATGATTCTATTAATTTTAATCAAGGCTTAGCTGGAATTGTTGCCAACGATTTTCAATTCAATGATACAGGTAATGGTAACTTAGGTTTTGCTTGGTTTGATGGCAATTTTATGCCACAAGACTTGCCCAATGGTACTGTATTATTCAGCCTTTGCTATACTGTTTTAGGTACAGATGGAGCAAATACAGCTATTGAGATCACAGATAATCCAGTATTAAGAGAAGGTTCTGTTTTAGTAGGAGGTGTCCCAATGGGAGTTCCTTTAGTTGGAAATAGTAGCCAGATTAGTATTGTAGATGATACCCCTCCAGTCGTGACGAGTTCTCTCCCAGAATCAATTACCTTATACGCAGCAGCGGATGCTTGTTCGGCAGTTGGAGAATGGACGGCACCGACTTTTATGGATGCTTGTAGCAATAATCTGTCTGTCACTCGTAGTATAGAACCTGGTGCATTAATTCCATTTGGAAGCACTGTACTTACTTATACGGCAACCGATCCTTCTGGAAATTCAGTAACTAATAGCACAACTTTAATCGTTCGAGATACGGTTGCACCAGTTATCATGAACTGCCCGACGGATTTTACCATAATTGCTGATGAAAATTGTCAAGCATTAGCCAATTGGGCGCCTCCAACTGGGACAGATAATTGTGAATTCATGGTTATATCTAGTACGCATAATCCGGGTATAACTTTGACAGAAACTACAACGGTAACCTATACAGCAGAAGATGCGGCTGGTAACCGATCTACTTGTTCTTTTACGATAACGGTAGCAGGAATTACACCGATTGTTTTTGAAAATTTCCCTGGCAATTTGATGGTCAATGCAGCACAAGGACAATGTGGTGCCAACATCGGATGGACTGCACCAACCGCAATGGGTGGATGTAATGCTAATTCCAATGGAACTATTACGGTGGTAGGTTCTGCTACACCAGGAGATTTCTTCCCTGTAGGTGTAAATACAGTGATCTATAGAGCAACGGACGAGACGGGTGTTTCTATTGCTAATAGCTTTACCGTAACGGTTATTGACAATCAAGAATTAACGGCAATTTGCCCTACAAATATAGAAATTCAAGCAGATGGAACGGTCGTAATGGACGAAGGTAATTTTATTAATACCATTACTTCTGATTCTTGTGGTCGATATGTGATTACTTTCAATGAGATTCAAGCTTTTGATAACTGTAGTCCAGTTTCTTCTAGCCAAACACAAGGACCAATTAGTGGTAGCCAATTTACTTTCGGCACAACGATGATGGAATTTGTCTTATCAGATACTTTAGGAAATAATCGAACTTGTACTTTCCAAATAACGATTAACGAAACGAATGATTTGGCAGCCATGACTTTGGATAACCCAACTTGTGCGGGTGCTGATTTAAGATTAGCCGTTAATACCTTGGTGGGTGGTTCTTATCAATGGACTGGCCCTGGAGGATTTTTAGCGAATGTGCAGAATCCTGTAATTCCTAATGCAATGACGCAGAATTCGGGAGAATATGTGGTGAAAGTTATTTCTGAAAATGGCTGTACGATTAAAGATTCGATCATGGTCGGTATTTTATCTGCACCAGAAATTACTGCAAGTGGAAATGATTTGAGTTGTACCTCAGATGGAATGGATACCATCCGATTATTTGCTGAAATTGCCAATGGTATTCCTGTTCAATCTTTTCAATGGACTGGTCCTGATGGATTTAGTACGACTTTCCAAAATCCTATTATTCCTAATGCGACTACTGCTGCTGTTGGGCAATATACCGTGACTGCGGAATCAAGTAATGGATGTACGGATACAGAAACAGTAGAAGTTGGTTTAGGTGGAGTGGTTATGCCGACTTTGATGACTGACGTTGACCCAGCCTCGGATACAATTTGTGCCAATAGTCCAATTACTTTAACGGGAACAGCTTATGATGGAATTGTTACTTATACTTGGATTGCTCCTGATGGTGCAGGTTTACCAGCAGATAGAGATAGTAATGTGATCGTAGCTACGCCAACTGTTCCAGGTACTTATACTTATGGCTTTACAGCAAATTTAGATGGCAATTGTACTTCCGATACTGCACGAGTTACTTTCGTCGTAGTGGATGGTACAGGTACAATTACGCTAGGTAGCAATGGCCCATTTGATTGTGCTGCTGCCAATCAAACCATAGATTTAACCGCAGTAGGCGGTACAGATATAGCTAGTTACACTTGGACAGGACCAAACGGTTTTACTTCTAGCGAACAAAATCCAAGTATTCCAGCCGATAACGCAGCAAGTGGTACTTATACTTTAGTGGCAACTAGCACTAGTGGCTGTACTTCTTCCAATTCGATTGATGTTGTGGTTTCTTTTCAAGGCGCTGCACCTGAGGTTGTTATTACAAATGGTGCTGGCACAGTTGCTGGATTGAATGCTTGTGAAGGCGATGCTTTGACCTTTACTGGGCAAGATATTCCAAATGCGACTTATAGTTGGGTCGGACCAAACGGATTTACTTCCGATCAAAGAATACTTATTTTTTCTAACATAACAGCAGATGATGCTGGTGCTTATCAATTAGTGACGACTATTAATGGTTGTGCTTCTGCCCCGAGAACAGTTGGCCCAATCAATGTACTAGATGAACCAGTTGCTAATAACGATGATTTTATTGCGGTAAAAGGGCAATCTACTACGATTAATTTAATAGAAAATGATGTGTTAATTCCTGGCGCACCATTCGAGATAAATGTTATGTCAGGTACTAATAATGGTACGTTGACCAACAATAACGACGGAACTTTCACTTATAGACCAGATAATGGTTTTGGTGGAAAAGATGAATTAG
>CALDTJ010000167.1 GCA_937924145.1 uncultured Saprospiraceae bacterium | reverse complement strand
CGCTCGAATATCAGGTAATTGATGGAAAAAAGTATCGGCTAAATCTTGGACATCTTTATTCAATTGTCCATTGAGGTCGGTTAGAATGCTGACTAATTCAGCATTGATATTGGCATAATCTTGCTCAAATTCTGACATTCGGGTGTACCTTTTGTCAGATAATTGAGGGAATAGAATTTGCAATAAACCTGTGATTAGGCTGCAAATGACTTCTGGCGAAGGCATCGCTTTATTCTTTCGATGCGCCTCGTATAGTTGGAAGAGAAACTCTTTTTGGGACATTAGTGGGTTTATTTAATTGACCCTAACGTATAAACCTTGGAGGTTTCGAAAATCTCCAAGGTTTTGTAGGGTGTAACTAACTAATATACCATTAAATGAGTTAAACCGAGTAAAAGTTTCATTCTTAACAACTTTTACCAACTACGGTTAGTGTACTATTAGCGAAGTACTTACATTAGAAGTCTCACTCACTAATTGAACAATGTAGTTGCCTTTTGGTAGTTCTTCTACGGGCAATTGAATAAAAGCGGTCACCTGACTAATTTTTTGCCTTTCGACCATTCTCCCTAAATTATCAAAAATAGTAAGGATAGCTGATTTATTTATTTCAGTATCAGGCACTTCTAAAAATGCTTGATGGTCGGTCGGATTTGGGAACAATTTGTATCCCTCCGTTGAGTAGTGGTTTTGTTCAAAATATTGGGTTCATGTAATCTAGCCGACTAAATGAGTTTATCAGAGGGGCACTTCGAGTAGAATGTCGTCAACTTAAGGGCTGGCAGTGTTTCGGGGTCACTTATTATATTTGATTGGGAGACAACCCTTTTTTATTCCTTTGCACCCTATAAAAATATGTTAATTTCTAGAAATTATAAGCTAGGTTTTTACATTCTTTGTTTATTGCGTAAAGCTTGATAAAAGCAAACCGAAATTTATAAAACTATTGAATGAGATATTTTATACATACACTCTTTTTTCTGGCGTTTTTAGGTAGTCTGAATGCTCAAAAAATATTGCAAATTGAGAAATTTGGCAAAGCAAAGACGCGTAAACTATACATTGGAGAAACCATTTTTATTCAAACTGTTGAAAACCCCGATTGGTTCTCAGCGCCTATTGAGGATTTGAGTCCCGATGCTCAAGCAATTGTATTCTACGATAGAATTATCCAAATCAAAGACATTACAGCCGTTAAGTTTAGAAAGAAAAGTGCCATGAATGGAGCAGGAAAAGCCATGCAGTGGTCATGGGTTGTCCCCGTAACCTATCAAGCTATCTTTGATTTGGCGAATCCACCAACGCCCGAAGAGCGTCGCCAATCGTGGATTGCTACTGGGGTTATTAGTGCTGGATCTTTTTTATTAGGATCAGTGATGAGAATTATTCCGCCTAAGAAATTGAAGTTTGGAGAAGGAGAGAGGAGAAGATTGAGAGTATTAGATTTGACTTTTTATCCAAGTGAGGAGGGAGAATAGATATGACAGATTTTCAGAAATCTGTCATATCTTATTGACATAAGCTGATTATTTTAAGCTACCTCCTTACCAGTAGAGGCTTCCAACAAAGTAAACCATTCTTCATCAGTCATTTCAATTTTCAAGGCAGAGATAGCATCTTTAACTCTATCTATTCGAGCCGTTCCTAAAACAGGCAAAATCTTAGCAGGGTGCTTTAATAACCAAGCTAAATAGATTTGATCTAGTCCAATATCACCGACTCGTTCTCTGATGACATTAGCAGCTTTCTTGATTCTTTCTGTCCGAATCTCACCTGAAACTGTAAATAGGTTACCACCACCTAGCGGTGACCAAACCATTGGCGAAATCCGCTTTTTAATGCACTGGTCAAAAGTCCCATCGAAGAACGGTGGCAAATGCAGGATAGACCCTTCCACTTGATTGGTCATCAAGGTGATCCGAGATTGTAGCATTTCAAATTGAGAAACAGAAAAGTTGGAAACACCGAAGTATTTTACTTTCCCCTGCGCTCTTAATTGGGTAAATGCCTCCGCAATTTCATCAGGATGCATCAAAGGGCTAGGCCGATGAATCAATAGCATATCAATATAATCCGTATTCAATGCTTTTAAAGAATTTTCAGCAGATTTAATGATATGTTCTTTGCTCGTACTATAAGATTTAATCTTGTGTTGAGGTCGATTAGGCGTGACCAGATTAATACCACATTTGGTAATAATCTCCATTTTTTTACGGAGATCAGGCCGCACTTTTAATGCTTTTCCAAAATCGCTTTCCGTAGTATAATGTCCATATATATCAGCATGGTCGAAGGTGGTTACCCCCGCCTCAATAGATTCTTCAATTAACTGAGTAATGGCTCTAGTTCTGAGTTTCCAACCCCATTCGCCCCATTTCATAGTACCAAATATGATACGGGATAAAGTTGGACCGTTTGCGGCTATTTTTATGCGTTTTTTCACTAGTGAGTAAACTTTTAGATTTTGAATTTTAAATTTTAGATTTTAAATTGATATGTTAAGCCACCTTATCATAGTTATCATCCCACTTCTTCTCTACCGGTGTCCCCAATTTCCCCAATTTCGCAGCGACCAACATCGCAACTGTGGCATCACCTGTCACATTGACGATGGTTCTGACCATATCCAAAGGTCTATCAACTGCAATAATCAGCGCCAATCCTTCTACAGGAATACCCGCTTGACCAAGTACAATCACTAGCATGACTAGTCCCGCACTAGGTACTGCTGCCGCACCAATAGACGCTAAAGAGGCCGTCATAACGATCCCTAATTGAGTAGATAAATCAAGATCAAGTCCATAGGCTTGGGCGATAAAAACTGCCGCTACTGCTTGGTAACAACTGGTGCCGTCCATGTTCACGGTAGCACCAATTGGGAGGACAAAACTAGCTACTTCCTCGTCTACGCCCAAGTGTTCTTGCACTCGTTCCATCGTAACAGGTAGTGTCGCAGCACTAGAACTAGTAGAAAATGCCAATAGTTGTGCTGGTGCGATTCCATTAAAAAAGAACCGATAAGATTTGCCCGTAAAGATTTTAACCAACATTGGATAAAAGAGGGTAATCAAAATAATTAGACCTAATAAAAGAGTAAAAGAATATTGTAAAAGTGCAATGAAAAGATCTCTGCTAGGTGCTTCTGCGACTAATGCTGCGAGTAGTCCAAAAACGCCAATCGGAGAATAAAGCATGAGTAAATCAATCATTTTGAGAATGATTTCATTCAAACTATCAAAGAATTCTTTGACGGGTCGAGATTTTTCTTCATCAATTAAAATAAGCCCAACGGCAAAGAAAATCGCAAAGAAAATAACTTGAAGCATATTACCATTATCCGCAGCTGCTCCAAAAATATTATCAGGCACTAAGTCAATTAAAGCTTGTAAGGGGCCTGCATCTGATTGATTGCTAGCCAGATCAATTTTTCCTTGGGCTGCATCTTTATTCTCTGCTTTTAATTGCTCTCTAGTTTCTTCTGTAATACCAGCACCAGGCTGTAATATATTTACCAATCCAAGTCCTAAAATTACTGCGACTACGGTGGTCAAAATGTAAGTACCAATCGTTCGCCCGCCCATCAAAGACAATTTAGAAATATCTTTCAGGTCAGTAATCCCTTTAATTAAAGAGGCTAAAATCAGCGGAACGGCGATTAATTTTAAGGCTTTGATGAAAATCGTACCAAAAGGTTTGACCCAATTGACAATAAATTCCTTCCCTCCAGAAATTTGGAGAGCGACCCATCCAGCCATCATCCCGAGAATCATCCCGATGATTATTTTCCAATGTAGTGGTAGATCTTTCATAAATAGGTATAAGTAGTGGGGCTAAAATAAAATGTAAAATTTTTCAAAACTATATTTTGCTATTACCCCAAATTAAAATAAAAAGGAAAAATATCACCTTGTTTTGGTGACGAGTGCCCAAAATAGGAAATTTGTAGCTAAAGTTTTTAATAAACCTGGATTTAACCCCAATTAATTATGTATGGAAATACTGTCACTATACCCTATGAAAGCCTATCAGATTTAGGGATTTTGTGTAGGAAAGGAAGGGAAAAAAAATTTTTTTTTGAAAAAAAGAACCAAGAAAAAGAGCCGATTTTCAATCAATAGGCTGACAATCAATAACTTTTAAGTCGCTAACTTTTAATATTTTTTAATCCACCTATTTATTTAGGTAACCCTGTCACAAATAAGTCGAATTTGTGTTGAGTGAGAGAGTGATATAGTCGAAATTGCAAAGACATTGTAATTATTTATCCCTCCAAATTACAATATCCCCCTTTAAAGTTTCTCCCCAAACTTTTTTCCCCTTACTAAGAAGATTCAAAGGCAATAATACGCCCAACACACAAAAAAACTACTTGCAAAAGTTAGAAAATAGCTTTTGTGATTGATTTTTCTTCCCCTCGAAATCTCAAAGAATACCAACTTCTAAGATACTTACCATCTATTAAAGAGAACATTACATTTCATTTGCAAGCGCACGCCCTTGCAAAACATTGATTATTAGTTACTTGTAAAAAAAAGAATCATTTACTTAGGAATATCTGTTACCCTCCAAATCTCAAGTAAGTGCTTTTGAATTAATTGCTTTAATGCTATGAAAAGACTTGTACGTTTTTCCGGTAAAGAACAACCATTGCTACAAACACATGATATGGGTGGGGCTATTCAGCCTCCTACTTCTAGTTTAGTTCAGCGATGGCAACAGCTTTCTTCTCTTTCGTTTCAACTGCTTAAGGCGGGACTTATGGTCTTAGCCTTTTTCCTGTTGGGAACAACTCAGAGTAATGCTCAACTCTACGATTTGAATTTAGCCCAATCAGTGGATAAAGATAGTGTAGGTATTGGGGATGTAGTCAATTTTACGCTTACAGTAAATCACGAGGCAGGAGATCCTGCAACGGGTATAGTTGTAACCGATTCCATTTCTAGTGGGTTGTCGAATATTTCGGTAGGCACTCCAACAAATGGAGGAACAGCCAGCTATGATTCGGGCACAGGTAAAATAACCTGGAACCTAGCAGACTTAGAGTTTGCAGACGGTTTTTCCGAGTTAACCTTTAGTGCAATAGTCCAGTCGGAAGGGATTCATTTCAACATTGCAGAAATAACGACCTCCGCATCAGATTCTGATTCTGAAGCAGATAATCAGAATTATCTGGAGGATGATATTGCTGCGTCTTGTGTATCGGTACCGATAAAGCTATGTTCAGCAAATCAAGATTCGATCTTAGTTTCAGCGCCGACCGGTGCCACGAATGTTCAGTGGTATCGGATTTATGACGTTGGAGGAGATGGTTCTATTGGAGCTGGAGACACCATAGCCTTGGCTGCCGGAAACAATATCACGGTGAAAGAGGAGGGTACTTTTTACTTCACTGCTGATTTAGGAAGTTGTCAAGCAGGAAACTGTTGTCCAATGATGGTTGAGCCAGCATGTATGGATTTGGCCTTGACCAAAATGTTAGCGACAAGCGGAGAAGTAGTGCCAGGTGATACCGTAGAGTTTTTAGTGAAGGTGTACAATCAAGGAGACATCTTTACAGATAGCATCCAAATCCATGACTACTTACCGGATAGTCTGAATTTGGTCGTAGAGAACGGATGGACTTTAGAAGGTTTAGGAGATACAACCGCAACAAATCTTTTAACAGTTGCAGATGGTGAATTAGCAGCAGGTGGTTTAGCACCAATGGATTCTGTTTCAGTTGCTATAAGAGCAGTTATTCCTATAGACTTCCAAGGTACGAGTCTAGTCAACTATGCAGAAATAAGCAATCAAACAGATATATATGGAAATGATTTAATAGATTCCGATTCGGATAGTGATTCAGGTCGAGCGAATGATGGTGGCGGCGTACCAGATGGTGCAACGGATAATTTAACAGATAGCTCGAATGGAGATGAAGACGATCATGATCCAGCTTCAGTAACAGTAACACAACATACCTATGATTTAGCTTTAACAAAAGTTTTAGCGGAATCAGGCCCATTCGCCCCAGGGGATACGGTGACGTTTAGAATCTATGTACATAACCAAGGAACACTAGACGCAGCAGCGAATACGGTAGAGGTAACGGATTATGTACCAGCTGATATGACCTTAGTGGATAGTGATTGGACAGCAGGTGGAACGTATATGTTTACCAATGCAATTGCAGCAGGTAGCATGGATAGCGTAGATGTAGATTTACGCATTGATCCAAGTTTCATGGGAACTAGCATTACGAATAATGCGGAGATTACGGCAGACGGTGGAGATGATGCGGATTCAGCGCCAGCGGATAACGCAGGTGATGCACCAGATGGTAATGATAACTCTGTAGTAGATGGTAATAATGATCCAAATACGCAAGACTCATCGGATGATGATTATGATCCATCGACAGTAAATGTCGGACAAGTATTCGATTTAGCACTAAAGAAAACCTTAGCATTAGGACAGAGTAGCAATGTAAACTTGGGAGATACTGTGACTTTCGATATCACAGTTTATAACCAAGGAACATTAGTAGCTTACAATATTCAATTAACGGAATATTTGACAGCAGGATTGGATTTCATTAATGATCCAGCGGTGAACCCATCATGGTTCCAGTTTGGAGGATCAAACCCAGGATATATTATCAACGGTCCATTAGCGGCAAGCGATAGTATGACAGTAGCTGTTAAATTTAGAGTAAGCGATTCTTTCACAGGAACTAGCTTAACCAACGTAGCGGAGATTTCTGGTGCAGATAATGATACGGATGGTTCTAACACACCACCAACAGATTCGGATTCTAGCCCAGATGCAATTCCAGGAGATCCAACTACAGATAATGTAGTAGATAATAGCAATGGAGATGAAGATGATAGTGACTTAGAGAATATTACGGTAAATCAAGTATTTGATTTAGCTTTAACTAAGGTCTTAGTAGGCAATGCGACCTACGCAGCAGGTGATACGGCTACATTCAGAATCTATATTTACAATCAGGGAACTTTAGCAGCGACTAGCGTAACTGTAAAAGACATCTTACCTGCCGATTTAATCTTAGCGGATGCGGATTGGACAGCAGATAGTACTTATACTTTCAGCGCAGGTTTAGCGGTTGGAGCAGTCGATAGTGTTGATATTGATGTACAGATTAACCCAGCATTTATGGGTACTAGCATCATTAATAATGCTGAAATTAGTGCAGCAACGAATGATTTAAATCAAGCTGATGAAGATTCTGTACCAAATTCAGAAGATGGAAACAGTGTAGCAGACGGAGCTGACAATGATTTATTGGCAACAGATGGTTCTGATGATTATGACCCAGCAACCCTTACAATTGGTCAGACATTTGACTTAGCATTAATTGAAGATTTAGCACCAGGACAATCAGGAACGATTGCACCAGGTGATACAGGTAACATCAAGATTAAAGTAACCAATCAAGGAACATTGACTGCAGATGCAATTACCATTGTGCAGACATTACCAACAGGAGTTACTTTAGTGAGTATTGATACAGATGGCTTTGCTATCACAGATGATTCTACCGTTACAATTACGCTATCGCCAGGGTTTGGTTTACCGATTGGAGGATTGCTACCAGATAGCATGTTGATGATTAATTTAGAATTAGCCTTTGATGAAAATATCAGAGAAAACGATCTAACGCTTTACGCTGAAATCTCTGATGACGGCGCAGGCAACGACGTGGATTCTACTCCAAACGATGATTTAACGGATGATGCTGGTGGTGTACCAAACTCTGCTACGGACAACGTAACAGACAATAGCAACGGTGACGAAGATGATCACGATCCAGTATTCTTCAATGTTCAATTATTTGATTTAGCCTTAAAGAAAGTATTTGCAGATGGTCAAGCAACTACAGTTAGACCTGGCGATACGGTAGCTTACAATATTTGGGTATTCAACCAAGGAAATGTAGACGCATTTGATATTAATGTAAATGATTACTCTGGATTCGGCTTGAATTTCGATGCAAATATTAATACAGGCTGGGGCTTAGTAAATGGTAACTTAAGAAGAAACTTCTTTGGACCATTGGCGGCAGGAGATAGCATTGTGATGAATATTAATTTCATCGTTGATGCAGGCTTTACAGGAACTCAAATTGTGAATAGTGCAGAGATTGCCTCTGCCGATGATGACGGTTCAGGAAGTAATGACGGCCCAACTGATTTGGACTCTAATCCAGACGACAACCCTAATAATGATCCTTACGGAGGAAATAATATTACCAATAATTCAGGCAATGACGAAGATGATGCAGATGATGAATTGTTGACAGTAGTAACTGAAGAATTTGATTTAGCATTAACGATTACAGCAGCACCAGGTCAAGCAACTGCTATCAATGCAGGTGATGAAGTAGAAACTAAAGTAACGATCTTCAATCAAGGAGATGTTGCTGCGGATGAAATCGAAATCACAGCAATTTTACCAGCAGGTACTTCATTAAGTGCAGCTAACCCAAGTGGATGGACGCAAATCAACGATAGTACAGTAATCATTACTTTACTAGCAGCAGATTTACCAGGCGGCGAAATTGCAGACGGTGATATGCACATGATTCCATTATTCTTAGATATTGCTGATGATGTAATGGTGACTAGCTTAACCGTGAGAGCAGAAATAAGCAATGACGGTGCAGGAAACGATGATATAGATTCTACGCCAGATAATGATCTAAACAATGATCCATTTGGTGGAGATAACATTACTAATAATACAGGCAGCGACGAAGATGACCACGATCCAGTAACGTTTACATTAATGCAAAACTTCGATTTAGCATTGACTAAGCGTTTGGCTACAGGTCAATTATCAGGAGTTAGCCCAGGAGATACGATTAACTATACCATTACCGTATTGAACCAAGGAAGTTTGGATGCTTACGATGTGGATGTAGTAGATTATATTCCAGCAGGTATGAGCTTAGTGCCAACAGCAGGTTGGACTAGCGTAAGTGCTGACATGGCGACTACAACGATTGGTTTTGTTGGAGCAGGTACAAATGTATCAGTAGACATTGCGATGGTTATTGATAATAACTTCGTAGGAACTAATTTAACAAATACAGCGGAAATCACCGAGGCAGCAGGTAGCGCAGGAGGCGCACCAATAACAGCTGACGATGATTCTCTATTTGATAATAACCCAACGAATAATGGAACACCAACTAATAATGAAGTAGGCGGTGCTAATGGAGATCAAGACAATAATGACTTCGAGACGATTGAGGTAGGAAGTTTTGACCTCTCATTGAACAAGTCATTAGCAGCTGGACAAGATGTATCAGTAAGACCAGGAGATATTGTGAGCTACACCATAACAGTGAAAAACGAAGGAAATGCTCCAGGATATGATGTTGAAGTAGTAGACCATTTACCGCAAGGTATGATATTAAGTGGAATAGATACAAATGGATGGATTGTAACTGGTAGCCAATTGGCAACTAACACCATACCAGGTCCAATACAGCCAGGTGATTCAGTTTCGATCAATATTGATTTATTACTAACTTATGGTAACCCGAACAGTTCTATCAAGAACGTTGCGGAGATAGCAGGAGCGACAGATAGTGCAGGTAATTTCGTTAAGGATGTAGATTCTGAGCCTGAAACGACAACTACAGAAGAGGAAGAAGAATTCTTTGAAGATGATGAATCTGCAGCAGCCATTGCTTTAGAAGATTATGATCCTATTGGTTACATCTACTGTGATAAAACAGGCGTAATCATAACAGGAGGTCGAATTGAAATAACTTCTATGCCTGCTGGTGGTTCAACCTTCTTTGCAGTAGACGGAATAACAGGTGACACCTTAGATGGTAGAACAGGCTATTACCAATTCTTTACGAATGGTGTACCAGGGATTTATGAGATGACTTATATTCATCCAAATGGGTTCCCATTAAGTACGACTATTCTAAGAGAACCTGGAGCGTTTGATCCAACAGGTAGAGATGGTGACCCAGCATTTGATAGAGATGGAGATGCAACGAACAATTATATAACATTAGGTTCGGATGTAGATTCTAACTACCTAGCAGATATAACGATAGGAGCGAATCCATACTACATGGCTTTCGATTTAGAGGCAGGGGATCCATTCATCGACTTAAACAACATACCAGTATCTTGTATTTTCATCGGAACAGTTGTTTGTGAAGACAACGGTGGCGACGGGAACTTAGACGCTGGGACAGACGGTGGATTTGCAGGATTAACTGTGAACTTATACAACTGTGCAGATACCTTGACACCTATTGCTACTACTTTAACAGAGGTAAATGGTGGTTATCGGTTTGACGGATTAGAGGCGGGTTGTTATAAAGTAGAATTTGCTATACCAAACAACTATTATATCCCAACTGATAACGGGATGATTAGTCTAAATGGATGGAGTGATGATATTAATTTGACTTATGGTCAATGTGATACCACTACAACGACTTGTTTCACACGATGTCCAACACCAGTAACGGTACCAGAAGTAGCTAACATTTGTCAAGGAGAGTCAGTACAGTTATCAACTACTGTGAATGTGGTAAATGCAACTTATGCATGGTCGCCAGCTTATGCATTAAGTGATCCATTTATTGCGAATCCAGTTGCAAATCCAGCATTATCTACAACATACATTGTTGAGGTAAATTCTGGAGGAGGGGCATGTATAAGTTACGATACGGTAAGAATCAATGTATTCGATGTACCGAATCCTGATTTCCACTTCAATACAGCATGTGCAGGCGAGCCTACGATTTTCGATGACGAAACAACTACTTATACAACACTAACGGGTTGGACGTGGGATTTCGGAGACGGAAATAGCTCAACGGAGCAAAACCCAGCACATACTTATGCTACGGCTGGAAATTACCTAGTGAAATTAATAGTAGAATCTACCAATGGATGTAGAGATTCTTCATGGCAAACAGTTACGGTTAACCCAGGAGCACAAGCAGGTGCGAAGGGTAGACAAGATACGATTTGTGTAGGCGAGTGTGTTGAATTATTAGCACAAGGTGGAACGACCTTCTCATGGTCACCAGCAGC
>CALDTJ010000166.1 GCA_937924145.1 uncultured Saprospiraceae bacterium | reverse complement strand
CGGTGACCATCAGGATCTAAAATGTATAAGAAGAAAGCATTAGAAATACCATGACGTCCAGGTCCTCTTTCAATGTTTTCTACATAGCCTTCAGATGCCATTACATCTAAAAGATGAATGATATTATTGACGCTTGCTGTCCAAATCCCAGTGTGGTGCAATCTTGGTCCACGACCGTTTGTCAAAGCCATATCGTGTACATTGCCTTTACGATGCGTCCATGCAGCCCACATATCTCCTTTTTCCGTTAAGGTATATTCCGTTAAACGGAACCCTAATTGTTCAATCATAAACTCATACGTTGTCTGACAATTAGGTGTAAAACAATTGATATGGTCAAATCGAAGAGGTGCTAATCCTTTGTAATGAATATAATCTCGCATTAAAGTCGGTACTCTCGTTTGCTTGGCGTGAAATTCCATTGGCAAACCAAGTGGAGTACTTACTGCTAAAGTTCGTTCTTCTCCATGCCTTTTTACCCATTTAGCTGGTAAATTTAAGCTTTTAAAGTGCAACTCCAAAGCATCCAAATCTTTATCAAACCCTACTTTAAATCCCAATGCTAAGACCTCTGCTTTTTCTCCTTGTTGCAATACATAGCAATGATGATTTCTCTCCTCTAGACCTCTTAAATAAATGGTGTCTTTAGTTCTTTCCGTTTCTATAAAGCCCATAATATCGACATAGAACCTGCGAGAGGCATCTAAGTCTTTTACGGTACAATGTACGTGACTACATCTTTGGATATTGAAAGGTAAGTTGAAGTTATGTGGTTTTAGTGCCATGATAAATGAATAAATTAGTAAATGAGAGAATGAGTAAATGAGGAACAAGCGACGAACATCTACTAATTTTATACGCCCAGCTTAGTAATAGAATGATTGCCCAAGGCAACGGAAATGTTCTTTGTTTCCATATAAAAATCGAAACTGTATTCTCCACCGTCACGACCAATACCACTATATTTTACGCCACCAAAAGGAGTTG
This sequence comes from uncultured Saprospiraceae bacterium, assembly GCA_937924145.1. Classification (GTDB taxonomy): domain Bacteria; phylum Bacteroidota; class Bacteroidia; order Chitinophagales; family Saprospiraceae; genus JAFMDF01. Next base: position 2,389 of record CALDTJ010000166.1, on the reverse strand, counting down.
GTAAATGCCGTACATTTTGGGAGTTAATCCAAACCATTCCTGCCTCTACATTGAGTGCCATTCGATGCCCTCTTGCGCTGTCTTTTGTCCAGACATAAGCCGTTAGTCCATACTTGACAGAATTGGCAATATCGACGGCCTCCTCTTCTGTATCAAAAGGAATAACTGTTAAGAATGGTCCAAAAACTTCTTCCTGGGAGATACGCATATCTTTCGTAGCATCTACAAATAAAGTTGGATTTACATAACAGCCTTTTTTATCAGGTTTGCCTCCACCAACTACCAATTTTGCACCATCTTTTTGACCAATTTCTCCATAGCTAATCACTTTGTTTTGATGGGATGCATGAATTAATGGACCAATTTCTGTATCAGGATCTAAAGGATCTCCAACCTTAATATTTTGAACTCTTTTGATTAAATTTTTGACCACTTTATCATAAATAGAGCGTTGCAATAATAAGCGACTACCAGACGTACATCTTTCTCCATTTAGACTATACTTCATAAAAATCGCAGCATCTGTAGCTCTTTCTAAATCTGCATCCTCAAAAATAATCGTTGGATTTTGACCGCCTAATTCTAAATGCACTCGTTTTAAAGTTGGTGCACCTTGTTGCATAATCAGGCTACCCGTCGAGGTTTCTCCGATAAAGGCGATAGCTTTTATGTCTTCATGTTCCGTTAATGCTTTTCCTGCCGATTCCCCAAACCCGTGTACCATATTCCAGACCCCTTTTGGCAAGCCTGCCTCATGTGCCAAACGACACAACAAGGTCGCACTAGCAGGGCTAAGTTCTGCTGGTTTATGAACGACGGTACACCCTGCTGCCAATGCAGGGGCGATTTTCCATGTCGCCAACATAAAAGGTGCATTCCACGGTGTAATGATTCCGACTGGACCAATAGGCTGACGAACGGTGAAGTTTAAATGTTCGGTGTCAGGAGTAGATAAACCATTGGGAGCATCAATTGCCTTATCGGCAAAATATTTAAAGTTAGCCGCCCCCCTAATAGCCGCTTTTTTCATAAAGCGAATGGGTTGCCCTGTATCATAGCTTTCCAATACTGCAATCTCGGCTGCATGTGCCTCGATTTTTTCAGCGATGGCATATAGTATATTTCGTCGTTCTTTATGCGGCATCTTTCGCCAAGTTTTAAATGCTTTGGCTGCTGCTTTGGCTGCAATATCAATATCGACTGCATCAGATTTGGCTACATTGGCAATCAATTCACCATCTACGGGAGAATGATTTTCAAAAGTGGCCCCCGATTGAGCAGCTATTGATTTTCCATCAATGATATTTTGAAGCCCATCTTTTTGTATTTGGGGTAGTATCTTGGAGAGTATTACTTTATTTTTTTTATACATACTTAGTCGAATGAGTAAATGATTGAATGAATAAGATGAATAAATGCGGTGCTATTGAGCAATATTACTTAATCATCAAACCAATTTCTTAATTGTTTGAGGTAGAATTGGTTAGTACAAAGATAGGGCAAGTATTTAGTTGTTTTGTTGTACTATTTGTAGGTGAGTGTTATATTTTTTGTATTATTTTTATTTTCTCCTTTTTAATAGCTATATATTTACTCATTCATTCATTCATTTACTAATTTACTCATTTCCACAGAATGACAACCTTAACTAAAGCCCAAATTATAGCTCAAGCAAAAAGACACCACAAAGCGGAGCAGCAAAGACAACAAATCAAACCTGTTACGATAGCCCATCCGAACATGACCATAGCCGATGCATACGCTATCCAAAGTGCATGGAAAGATATTAAATTAAAAGAAGGTAGGACGATTATCGGACATAAAATTGGGCTGACGTCGAAGGTGATGCAAAGAGCGATGAATATTAGTGAATCTGATTTTGGTTTTTTATTGGATGATATGGTTTTTGGAGATGGTAGTACCATTAATACTTCCGACTTTTTAGACCCAAGAATTGAAGTAGAACTAGCTTTTATTCTAAAAAAAGATTTAAGTGGTCCTAATGTCACTCTTTTTGATGTGTTGAATGCTACGGACTATGTTGTCCCTGCTTTGGAACTAATTGCTGCTCGTTCCTTCAGAGTAGACCCTGAAACTGGCTATAAACGAACAGTAAAAGATACCATTTCCGACAATGCCGCTAACGGCGGAATAATTATGGGAGGGCGCCCGATGCGACCTGATGCGATTGATCTAAGATGGGTTGGCGCATTGCTGTATAAAAATGGTGTTATTGAAGAATCTGGTGTTGCCGCTGCCGTATTGAATCATCCTGCCAATGGCATTGCTTGGTTGGCTAAAAAATATGCTAATTTTGGTTTATCTCTAAAAGCAGGAGAAGTTATTCTAGCAGGTTCTTTTACCAGTGCCATAAAGGTAAAAAGTGGAG
>CALDTJ010000165.1 GCA_937924145.1 uncultured Saprospiraceae bacterium | reverse complement strand
AGTCTACCTTTATTATCAAAAGACATTTGAACGGGATTGGCTAAATCTGGAAATTCTTTTTCACTAGCGAATAATTCCACCTTATACCCTTTTGCCGTTGTCAGCTTACCAATCGCCTCGTCGCCATATAAATATTTATTTTCTCCTCGTCCATAATCCCCTGGTTTATAATTTGTTGGAACAGGTGCTAATTTATGGGTCTTAGCATCTGCTGCTGCCAAATCCATCTTTTCTCCTTTCGTTGCTTGCCAAATCGCTTGATCTCGGACAGCCGTCATTTCCCACTTTTTCTGAATTTCATCTGGATAATTTTCTGGTCCAAAAGGATTATATCTTCGACCAAAAACGTGTACTCCATTTGGGCTTTTAAAATCGTCATGCCAAAACCAATTTTTCTCCATCACGGCATCATGTACCAATTTTTTATGTGTAGTATTAGGCTTGCCGCCAAATATTTTAGTAGCCAATAATGCCCCTAATTTTTCATATCCTGCTTGGTTCAACTGTGAACCATCGGAGGTCAATTGTTCGCCTGTGGCAAACCATTTTTTAGATGGATTAAAGACATCAACGAAAGGAATATTCCGTTTTGCGGCAAGCTCCTTCATCGCATTGGCATACATCTCTAAGTTGGCATTTTCCTTTTTGCCGTTTGGCAAATCGAATTTATCCGATAAATCTTGGAAAGCAATTGGAGAAACCAAGACCAATTGTGGTTCGGATTCGCCGTTATATACTTGGATAGACGTATGTTGAATAAAAGCATCCAATTCACCGATAAAATTGTCTAATCCTGCCGCCCCTTGAAAGGATTCATTGTACCCAAAAAAGGCAAGGACTATATCTGTTTCTAACTTGGTTAACCATTGATCTGGCGTCTCAAAATGTCCAATACTATTAGAAAAATTGGCTAATTCTGTTTGAAATTTTTCTGCTCCAGGAAATGCCCACGGAGAATATCTACCAGAATGTGGTCGAAAACCAGGGGTATTTCCACCATCGCACATATTTCGGATAAACAATTGATTGTCAGGAAAACGCAACTGCATTTCCGTTTCAAAAGTTCCAAAATTGAGCATCCTCGAACATAGATTATTGCCTATTAAAGTGATATGAGCATCCTTTTCTATGGTGAGTATCGGTTGCTCTGATTCGGTAGAGCATTGGGTGAAGCACAAAAGGAAAGTAAGTGCCACCAATAAGTCGTTGATTTTTGTCATTTCAATAATTTGGTAATTCCTAATACTTAAATCAGTAAAGGAATAAACTGTTTTTCGTTATTTCCTAAATGTACAAAAAAAACTCATTTTAAAAAAAATACAATTATGTCTTCCTTTAAACTATTACTGGAAAATGCCCCATAGTTGTTCAATAATATCTTTCAACTCAGCGTTTTGAATTGTATCTTTAGCTACTAATATAACCAAAAAATAAAATTTCAGATAATATGAAAAATTTCAAATTACCATTGCTACTAATCCTTTTTGCACTTGCTATTTTTAATACTAGTTGCAAAGAAGATCGCTCCATTGAAGAAAATGAAAGTTATATCGTAGATGTGGAAATCGTCTCCCCTACAAATAATGCGACGATGGCAGTTGAAGAAACTTTCGATGTAGTAGTAGATTATGCTAGACAAGAAAATACGATCCACAATATTAAAGTAGAAATCATGGATGCTGAGGGGAATCAGGTAGCGAAGTTAGTGGAACGACATGCGCATGTTGCCAATGAATTTACCTTCAAAGCAGAAAATGTCCAAATTGACCATCCTGGTACTTATACCATTCGGGCGGCTACGACGGATTTAGATAATGGAGATGGAGAAAATAACGATGTAAAAAATCTGGTAGAACATACTATTACTATTCAATAATTTGTAAGACTTGAACCTTGGAGGTTTCGAAAACCTCCAAGGTTTTTCCTATCACCAACTACCCTGGCAACCAACCTACAAATACCTCTTCGAATATCTCATCAGGAATACTTGCTGCATCCTTCTCTGCATTTTCCAACGTTATATTTTTTAGTTTAGCAGTCATTTTAAAAGTTGTTCCCCAAGGATCGACGGAGATGCTGTCTTCTGTGATTTGTAGGGTTACTTCACCACTAATGGCAGTCCAAGTCGAAATAATTTCCCCCTGATCATTCGCCACATCATCACAAGCATAACTACCGATTTCGCCATCAAATTGATGCATTTCTACTTTCAGACTTGGCGCATCCATCTCAAAAGACTGCTCGGTTGAATTAAGTCCTAGTTCCGTTCTACTGCCTGAAATATAAAGGTGTAATCTCTCTTCTGGTAATTCTTTGTAAACATAAAAATCTGAGCAACCTCGGGCAGTTGCTTGAGCAAAAGAATAGGTAGTGATTGGAGGTAGAACACAGCACTCCTTAGTTTCTCCACAGCTTAATAATAAAAGAAGGCTTAGGATTCCTACTACATTTTTCATGGTCGGCTAATTTGATGATTTCTAAAAAAGGAAGGTCAGTAGCTAAGACGGAAGATTGTTAAAAATGGTTGGGGTGGTCTAGTATTTAGTCCTTCCAGAACTTGGAGTTCTGGAAGGACTGCTACACTGCCTACTTCAAACGCCGAACTTCTCCGTTTTCAACTTCAAAAACAACTCCAAAACCAAATTGCTCATCAAAGGCATTTTGTAAAGGTATTCCTTGCAAATGACATAAAAATGCTCGAATAACCCCCGAATGATTCACGATAAATACTTGTTCCGCATCCAGCTCAATCACTTCATGGTACAACTCCATCACTCGGTCAAAGACAGACTGAAAAGAATCCCCACCAGGGCAAGGCGTATGTACAAAATTGTCTTTCCACTTTATTAAGGTTTCTTTGCCAAATGATCGCCAAGGCTGCATCTCCCATTCGCCAAAACTGATTTCTGTTAAGCGTTTATCTATGGTTATGGGATGATCGTCGGCTATAAATTGTGCTAACTTATGACACCTTTGTAACGGACTGGAAAGGATTTTTGTGGTTGCCGTAATTTTAGGCAAGACCGCTTTGACTGCCGCTGCCTCTTCGGGGAAAGTTTCAAATACATCTAGGTCCGTACTGCCGTAGCAAATGCCTTTGTCGATGTCAGGTTTGGTATGGCGGATTAGGTAGATTTTCATAAAACTTATTTATGCACAAATAAAATAAACTTCACTCGACTATTGCTAAGAATCCTCTAAAAAATAGTTCAGCTTGCTGCCAGCACTCGGAGTGCCGACTGCAAGTAACACAACTCTTTGTGTTGTACCTATTTCAATTCATATTTGCACAACTCACAGAATCGTGTTACTTTGTCGGCACGATCTCATACAACTCTGCCATATCAAAAATCACCTCACCACCTGCCGCTGCCAAATCCGCCGCCGTATGTTCATTCGCATAGGCAATCGTACGACAGCCACTTGCCACACCTGCTTGAACACCAAACAAACTATCTTCCACGACCATGCAATCTTCGGGTGCAAAACCCATTGCTTTAGCAGCATGCAAATAGATCGCAGGATTAGGTTTCCACACTTGTAGATCCCAACAGCTGAATACTTTGCCTTCGAATTTTTCTAATAAACCGATCAAACCTAAATTCAAACGGATTTTGGAGACAGGCCCACTAGAGGCAACCGCATAAGGTATGGCTAAACTATTGATTAAGGTAGGTATGCCTTTGATTGGTTGGATTTCTTTCGTAAATGCCTCAGAAGACCGTCGGCGATATTCTTTTTCAAAAGTGGTAGGTAGTTTTTTACCACCCTTTTCTTCCATCAATGCGGCACAGCCTCCCCAAGAATTGCCTGTAAAGTTGTTTTCTACATATTCCATATCAATCTCAATCCCAATTTCTTTACACATTTGGATCAATACTCGGGCAGTAATTGGCTCGCTATCTACTAACACGCCATCACAATCAAATAAGATGCATTTTGGTTGTTTTTTCATGGGGCAAAGGTATGGGATTTTGGTATCAGGTGTCGGGTTTTAGGTACCAGATTAGATGTTGACCACTAATTGTTGTCTACGTGTAGCCTTGCTCCTGAAACCCAATACCTGTAATCTCCTTCCTCAACAATTAAACCGAAACCCCACTCCATGAATGTTCTCCACTTTCAAAGTCTCATCAGGTTTCAAATATTTGCGTAAGCGAGAAATAAACACATCTAAACTTCGTCCTAAAAAATAATCATCTTCGCCCCATATTTTTTCTAAAATGACAGATCGCTTGATGATCTGATTTTTATTATCAATAAATAACTTTAATAAATCGGCCTCTTTTTGGGTGAGTTTTCTGCCTTTGCTGTTGATGCTTAGAGTCAAATTTTTATGGTCAAATTCAAATTGTCCAATTTTTAAATCAGCCGTATTAAAATCGGTTACTGTTTTTCGACTTCGACGCAGAAAGACTTCTATTTTTAAAACCAACTCTTCTACTGAAAATGGTTTAGTAATATAGTCATCTCCTCCCAGACGTAAGCCATGAATTTTATCTTCTTTTAAAGACTTTGCCGTTAGAAAGATAATCGGAATGTGGTCGTCCCACTTGCGGATTTCTTGAGCTAAGGTAAATCCATCCATTTCTGGTAACATGACATCTAATAAACAAAGGTCAAACTCCCCTGCACGAGCAGTGTCCAAAGCAGACTGCCCATCTACACAATGTGTGATTTGATAGCCTTTTAACTCTAAATTGTCTTTGGTCACAAAACCTAAGCTTTCGTCGTCTTCTACGTATAAAAT
>CALDTJ010000164.1 GCA_937924145.1 uncultured Saprospiraceae bacterium | reverse complement strand
GTTTCACTATCAACTGCATTCGTTACCATTTCGTATTCTGCATCAGTCAAGTTCAAATCTGACATTTTCAGTTCCATCGTCCACAAATATGCCAGTACAGATTCGACTTCCCAATGTTTTAATTTTCGACCTTGCGCACATTCTACAGCACATAATTGAATGGCTTCTCTAATATCATTTCGAGCAGGTTTAACTAAATCTCCATACTTCTTATAATAATCTCCATTATAAAAATTAGTTCGATTAACCGCTCCATACATCGTTGTTCCTTGCAAAAATGGTAATCCTTTTTCCTTGGCATACATTAATCGAGCTTGCGGATCAGCAACACTCAAATCAGGGTCTTCCTTTTCTATATTGTGACAAGAAGTACAAACAAAATGCTTGCTTTGCAATTTAGATTTTTTACCATTTCCATTCTCAGAGAAACCTTCTAAAAATAAACGTTTTCCATTTTCTGCCGACACTCCTTTAAGTCCCAAATTGGGTTGGTGAGGAATAGATTTGTCCCCTAATTTTTTTAAAACAGCAGATACTGGCATCTCAGGGGCAACACTCGGCTGATCGAGACTGACAATGAAAAGTGGTAGTATTACAGAAAATATAAAAATTAAATACTTCATGTTAATTAGTTGCTGGTTGCTAGTTGCTGGTTGCTAGTTACGGGTTGCGAGTCTCTTAAAACTCGCAACCCGTAACTCGCAACTCGAATTACAAATTAAAAACTCTAGAAATAGTAAACCCTATTCGAACCTGTCCGTCTCCCCAAGTAGCTTGATTATTAGGAATATAATCGGTTTCAGAAATACCTCTAGCATTGGTAAAATTAACTTGAAAAACGTGTCCTCCTGTATCAATCTCTAACCCTACTCCAATAGCAGGCTTAGCATCTGTATCACCAAAAGGAATAGTTGCATCAGCAATAATTCCCATAACTTTGGTCAGTTGGAATCGAATAGCACCTCCCATACTAATCGTAGCATTTTGCTCATCAAAAGCCACCACATTTCTATGGATATAAGAAGGAATCAATTGTAGAGATAATTTATCAGAAAATTTTCGCGCAATTAATAATTGTCCACCAAGGATAAATCGATGGGAGAATTTTTTGAAATTATTCAATACAAACTCACTACTTTCATCTCGTCGCATGGTAGAAGTTGTCCAAATACCTAGTGCTGTTGCCGTAATAGGACTACCACCCGACTCAGATTGTTTTAAGAACCTATATTTAATGGAAGTATTGACTAACTGCGTTAATGGTCCAGCCCCTTTTGTTCGATGCAAACCGACATTTAAATCATCCGTCACGCCATAATCAACACCAATCATAACATCCTCTGCCGTTTCTAAACCATAAAAAGTGCTCCAACCGTCCTTTAAATCACCAAAACGATGCCCAATTCTCAAATCTAATTTTCGTTTCTGAATAGTCTCTACAGAGTGCGTGTTAATCACTCTAGTGTCTTTGAAAGTTCTACGTACAAAATCTTGACCAAAAGAAAAGCTAGCAAAACTTAAGAGTAATAATGTGGTTATAAATCGATTCATTTTTTTAATATTAAAACTAAACACTTAGGTTAACTTAATGGAGGTTCTAATTCTCAGGATATCCTGCCTCTATCCAACAAGACAAAATATCGAATTCTTCTTGAGTAAGGTCCTTTGGACCAGGATTAGTTTCCCAATCTGGAGGCATTCCTAGATCAGGATCATTTCTTAAATCTATAACAAAACGCTTAAATTCTCTTTCGGTCAAAAAAGGTTCTATGCTATTGAAAGAAGTATAATCTCCCGGCGCTTGTGTACCTCTTCGATGACAGGTTGGAATAGAGCAATTTGTATCAATGATCTCCTTTACTTGCAAATTATAACTGACCTGCAAAGTATCACATAAGGCAGGGGGTTCAGGTTCTGGCAATTTATCAGTCGTACAAGCTGTTTGCAAACTTAAAAAAAAGATAAAACCTAAAAATAAAGTTGTTAAAACCTTCTTTGACATTTTGTTATTTTTTCTGGACAAATCAGTCCTTTGCTAAGAAATGACGAAAAAAATAATAGAAGTTGATTCATCGTCAACGAATAATGTAAATCTGCTAATAGTCTATACTAATAAAGTGCCTAAAAGGCTACGTTAAACAATAAGATAAAAGAGAAAAATCGCTCACAAAAGTAAAGCCTAATCAACTAGTGAGCCTACTAATTAAAAGTAATAATGATACTTTGGTTTCAAGGAGACATAAAAGATATTAAAAAACATAAGGCTCCTCCTATAGAATCTGAAGATTTAGGCAAGATTTTCCCAGGCATCTTCACTTGTATTTTTGGTTCAAGAATTCATATAAATAAGCACCTAGGACTTTACACCGAACTAAGTTATACTCGTTATTCTTTTATTAGTATGGGTATAAATGTTAGAATATAACCCCTTCTTTGAAAATATAAATAAGCTTACCTTTGGTCAATTGAACATTCCTTACCTTAGATTTGTATATATTCTACTAAAAAACCAGTAATTTTGCCAAGCAAGTCAGTTCATCTGACGCTTAATTTTAAAACTTTATAAATAGTAAAATATGTATCCAGCACATTTAGTTGCACCAATGTCTAAAGACTTAACAGATTTTGGTTTTGAAGGCTTGACAACGCCAGAGGAAGTATCTGCTTTATTAGACCAACAGGAAGGCACCGTACTTTTAGTAGTCAATTCAGTTTGTGGTTGTGCAGCAGCAAATGCTCGTCCAGCAGCAAAAATTGCAGCTCAACACGATAAAAAACCAACAAAATTAGCTACAGTTTTTGCTGGAGTTAATGGTGCTGCTACGGAAAAAGCAAGAGAGTATTTATTACCATACCCTCCTTCTTCTCCATCCATAGCTTTATTCAAAGAAGGAAAATTGGTTCACTTCATCGAAAGACACCATATTGAAGGCCGTTCTGCAGACATGATTGCACAGAATTTGAAAATGGCTTTCGATCATTATTGCTAAGATCTAAGCTTTTTTATAAATATTGAGTTTACACTAGATGGGACTATTTTCTATAAGATAGTCCCATCTTTTTTTACCGCCTTTTTACCTATGCTATTCATCGTTCCCACCCCTATTGGAAATTTAGAAGATATTACTTTTCGAGCCGTTCGAGTTTTAAAAGAAGTCAGTCTAATTCTTGCAGAGGATACTCGTACTTCTAAAAAACTGCTGAATCATTATGAGATTGAGACTCCATTAAGATCTCATCACGCCCATAATGAACACCATACAACTCCAGACATCATCAAATTATTAAAAACAGGACAGGATATAGCCTTGATCTCAGATGCTGGCACACCGGGCATCTCTGACCCTGGATTTCTCTTAACTAGAGCTTGTCACCAAGCAGATGTAAAGGTAGAATGCTTACCAGGCGCAACGGCTTTCGTCCCTGCATTAGTAGCGTCAGGGCTACCATGTGATAAATTTCACTTTGAAGGTTTTCTACCTCATAAAAAGGGACGAAAAACTAGACTGGACTATTTAGAAACCTTACCTTATACTTTCGTTCTGTACGAGTCTCCTCATCGCTTAGTAAAATGTCTAAAGCAATTGGCAGAGCATTGCGGACCAGATCGAATGGCTTGTGTCTGTAGAGAACTCACAAAAATGCACGAAGAAATTGTACCAGATACTTTAGAAAATCTAATTAAATACTACGATGTTGAGAAAAAAGTAAGGGGAGAGATCGTTTTGATTGTCAAGGGGAAAGACGACTAGTTGCTGGTTGCTAGTTCAACCAGCAACCAGCAACTAGCAACTAGCAACTAGCAACTAAAATATTTATACAAACTATTGGAGAAGAACCCACATACACCCAAAACGACTGGTATCGTCGGTAGCATTCTGGAATTATTCAGAAGGCCTTTTCCTGTTATGGAAGATTGGGAAATGCGCTGGTTGGTTATTGGTTTTCATGGGATTTTCATAGCTGCTTTTCTGATTTTTTTCAAACCATATCAAGGCATATTTAATTCATCTAATTGGTTAATTACCGCTGGATATGGAGCGGTCGTTAGTTTAATTCTTGCCATCAATCATTTTTTGATTAGCAAGGTATTACCTGTTGATGTAAAAAATTGGACGATTGGAAAATCTATCCTTTGGACCCTACATGATATTGTATCCGTTAGTTTGTGGATTTTTGTTTATAATAATATCTGGACCAATTTTGAAAATTTCACTTGGCATCGTTTTTTAACCATTGGTTCTATTACGCTTGTTTTAGCCGTTATCCCTGTGATAATCAGTACTATTCTCTTAGAAAATTGGCTATTAAGAAGAAATTTACGAAAGGCTAGTCGATTGCAACAATCTGTCAATAATGCAGCGACGGTAACAACTCCTGTCGAAGTTACTAAAACGGAAGAGTTATTAACTTTATATGCAGAGAATCAAAGTGAGTGGATTAAAATTCGACCTTCAGATTTGATCTATTTGGAAAGTGCTGATAACTACGTCAACATTCTTTATAAAGAAAAAGAACAGGTACAAAAAAAATTACTACGGTCTACCCTCACGAAAATAGAGGAACAAATCCAACCTGCCTATATTCAAAGGTGTCATCGGTCGTACATGCTGAATCTAATGCAAATTAAGTATGTAGATGGAAATAGTAGAGGGCTACAATTACAGTTACTTGATTTGGATAAAACAATCCCCGTTTCTAGAAAATACGTAAAAGGAATTTTGGCTCAGATAGAAAACACGAAATAATGATTGGTGATTAGTAATGAGTGATTGGTTGGATACTAATCACTCATTACTCATCATTAAACTTACCCGTCTGTACTAAGAATTTTTATTTCTACTCTTTGATTTTTTCGACGACCACCTGTTGTATTATTAGAGGCAATAGGCTTCGTTTTTCCATACCCCTTATAACTTAATTGTCGCATCGGAATACCTTTACTCTGTAAATACTCCGCTACATTTTTGGCTCTATCTTTCGACAATTTATTACAATATACATCGTCACAAAGGCCACTTGTATGTCCTCCGATTTCAATAACAACGTCTTTATTTTCTTTCAAAAATTCATACACCTCATTTAATCTAGGGTAATTAGAAGAGTTTAAGGTCGCATCATTCATCTTAAACGAGAGCGAATTAAGCTCAATAATCTGCCCTTTGGTAATTTCTGCTCTAGAAAAACCTTCAATTTTAGTATTTTTCTTAGGCTTCTGAGTAGGAATAATTGGTGTCTCAACTACTTTTTCAGGGGTATTATCGTATGCTTGAGGTTGGCTTGGTGGTTCTTCATAAGCCACTAGTGGCGGTTCATAAATTAACACAGCAGCATCTGCAATCGTTCCAGCCTTGTTGGTCGCCTCAATAATAATTACATTTTTTCCAGATTTTAATCTCCTCGCTTTGGCTGCTACTTCCCCCGTTCTTGGATTGAAAGTAAAATCACTATTAGGTCTTCCGTTTAATTTAAATTTAATATCAGATTTCTTATCAATATTTTTCACCTTCGCAGCTACTGTAAATCTATCTACATTAATTGTTTGTGGTCTTCCACCCTCGACATTGGTAACTTCCACTTCTGGCATTTTTGCCACAATAGGTTCCTCATCACAAGGCATTGGTGCTATTTCAGAAGCATTATCTACCAATACGTTTCCATTGTAAGGAAATAATACAGGCGTTTTGTAAAAGGCCTCAAAGGTAATGTGTGTATGCGTTTGCTTTGGCTCAAATTTAAAAGCGTAAGACTCCCAATCTGTATTTTTAATTAATTTAGACTCTGCTAACAACTCTTTTTTACTACAATGTCCGTCTCCTCCCCAAATAACTAACTTAATTGGCTCAACGTAATTTGCTCGAACATTAGTTCTTCTACTAGCACTTACGTATAATTCGGAACGGCAAAGATTTATACTAAAACTGTAACAAGTACCTCTTTGCATAGGTGAACTTAATTGCTGAGACACTCGCTCCCACGTATCGTTGTCTCTCACAACCATTCCTAAATAAGAGTTTCCATCACTAGGCATTTTCACGACATCAAAAGCCCCACTAGGGTGAGTATCAGGAGCAGACTCATCGGCAAATCCACAATCTCTCCAGCCTTGTGGCACTCGCCCAATTCTAGGATAATCTTCAAAAGAAGGATTGGTTAATTTGATAATACCTGCCTGTCCAAATGTAGTATTTGGTACAGCAAAAAGGAATATCATGACGGAAAGTAAAAATAGTCGGGTCGTCATATAACTAAAAATGTTTGTTGAGTCAAATCTTAATTTCAGCGAAAAAATAAGCCTTCGCCTTAATCTAGAACGCCAAAAAATAGGTATTATGTTTTGTATCTAAGGGAAAATTACAATAAAAGTAGAAAAATTAATAGGTTGTTAAGAGAAATTCGTGGTGAGACGGGCAATTTAGAGGGTTAGTTATCAGTTGGCGGTTGTCAGTTGGCATTAAATTTAATCAAAGTCCTGCCAGCACTTGGAGTGCTACCATACCGACACAGATGGGTAAATGCGGTTTCGATGGTTCAAGTCTCCAGACTTGAACCTCATATTAAAGTCGTCTCCTGACGACAACGCTGGTCAGGAGACCAGCAAATATGGACCAGCCCGAATGCCTTCTGGCGGGCGGGTTTCTAGTCTGAGACTAGAAATATCGCCTTTTTTGCCTACCTACCTGCCCATCTGTGTCGGTACTGTAACACTTGGAGTGCTGGCAGGACTACCTTCGATATTAAAAAGATACGATTTTACAGGATAATGGGAAGTTATCCCGTAAAAAAAAATCGGCATTGAAATAAATCAATACCGATTTTGTAAAAGTGCCCGGAGCGGGACTCGAACCCGCACGTACGTAGTACACATGTCCCTCAAACATGCCTGTCTACCAATTTCAGCACCCGGGCGAATGGTTGATTGATTATTAATTATTGATAATTTAAAACCAAATGGTAAAATAATCAATAACTAATAATCAATAATCAACTATCGTCGTCGGTCATCCCGTCGTCTATCGTCTCTTCTTCGATCATCTCGTCGGTCTCCGCCTCTATCTTCTCTCGGAGGTGGCATCCCTTCTGGTCTTGGCATCAACGCTTTTCTAGATAAACGGTATTTACCAGTTCGCTTATCAATACCAATTAATTTAACCTTTACAGGATCACCTTCCGCAAACACATCTTCTACTTTATCAATACGAGTATGAGAAATTTCAGATACGTGCAATAAACCACTCTTTCCAAAGAAGTCTACGAATACACCGTAAGGCATCACGGTCTTAACAACTGCATCAAACTCATCTCCTTCCGAAGGAACAAATGTAATTTCATTCACTCGCTTTAAGGCTGCATCAATCGCTGCTTTATTGCTACTTGCAATACTTACATGACCTTTGCCGTCTTTTTCTTCGATATTGATCGTCGTACCAGTTACTTCTTGGATTTCTTGAATCACTTTACCACCTGGGCCGATTAAAGCACCGATAAAGCTCTTATCAATAATTACCTCAATAATTCTTGGAGCGTGATCTTTATAATCTTCTTTAGGTGCATTCAAGGTCTTACCCATCTCGTTTAAGATGTGTAAACGAGCGGCTTTTGCTTGTTCCAATGCTCTTTCTAATAATTCATAAGGAAGACCATCAATTTTGATATCCATTTGACAAGCACAGATACCTTTTTCTGTTCCAGTCAATTTGAAATCCATATCTCCTAAAGCATCTTCATCTCCTAAGATATCCGTTAAGATAGCATTTCGCTCACCATCAGAAATCATCCCCATTGCAATACCAGAAACTGGTGCAGTAATCGGCACACCACCATCCATCAATGCTAGAGTACCCGCACAAACAGTTGCCATAGAAGACGAACCGTTAGATTCCATAATATCAGAAACTAAACGTACGGTATATGGGAAATTCTCAGGCATTACTCGCTTTAAAGAACGTCCTGCTAAGTTAGCGTGACCAACTTCTCTACGACCAGGCCCTCTCATTGGCTTAGTCTCTCCAACAGAATATGCTGGGAAATTATAGTGCAAAATGAATTTTTCGTATCCTTGTAATAAAGCAGTATCAACCATTAAGTTGTTCAACTTTGTACCCAAAGTCAAAGAAGTCAAAGATTGCGTTTCTCCTCTATTGAAGATAGCAGATCCGTGAGCAGAAGGTAAGTAATCAACTTCTGTCCAGATTGGTCTAACTTCATCCAATTTTCTACCGTCTAAACGGATAGATTCCGCCATCACCATTTCACGGATGATCTCCTTTTGAACTTTGTCGTAGTAGCCCTTCGCCATGCTACCGTGTTCTTCCATCCATTCTTCTCCTTCTTGCTCCGTCAAAGCCTCTACTAATTTTTCTTTAGCCTCTTTGAACTGTTTCTTTCTATCAGACTTGTTTAAAGCGCCTTTAGCAACCGCGTAAATATCGTCTTTGCAAAGTGCTTTTACTTTTTCTTTAATCGAATCATCTTCAGCAGGTAATTCAACTTCTCTCTTAGTAGCTTTATCACCAACCAATTTAGCCAAAGCTAATTGAGCCTCACATTGCACTTTAATCGCATCGTGACCAACCTTGATTGCCTCTACCAATTCTGCCTCTGAACATTCATCTGCCTCTCCTTCTACCATCATCACGTTGTCCATCGTAGCCGCAACTACTACATCCAAAGTAGCATTTGCCATAGCAGAACGACTTGGATTAACGACATATTCGCCGTCAATTTTTCCTACTCTTACTTCTGATAATACTTCCGAGATTGGAATATCAGATACTGCCATTGCCGCAGATGCTGCCAAAGCTGCATACGCATCAGGCAATTCTTCCTCTTCACCAGAAATTAAGTTAATGATGATTTGCGTATCAAACATATACCCTTTTGGGAAAAGCGGTCTAATCGCTCTATCAACCAAACGAGACGTTAAAATTTCGTAATCATTCAATCTAGTTTCTCTTCTAAAGAAGTTACCAGGAATTCTACCAGCGGCAGCAAACTTTTCTTGATAATCTACAGATAAAGGGAAAAAGTTTTGTCCTTCTCTCATTTGTCTAGAAGAGACAGCAGAACAAAACAACATCGTTTTGCCGACTTTCACAACAACAGAACCATCAGCTTGCGTAGCCAATTTTCCTGTTTCGATAGTAACCTCACGTCCATCAGGTAAATTAAAAGACGTGCTGATTGCAGTTTGTAAACCCATATTATATAATGGTTATTTTTTGTCTAAAAAGGTAAGCATTCTTTTGGGGTTGAAATAAAATTTCTACAAACAAAAAGATGAACACCGATTAGATGAGTCAATTTCAATGTCAAAAGCAACATCAAGGTCAACAAATTCAGCAAACTAAATTGCGAAATTTATTGTCATTGGGAATTGTAATTGTAATTGAGATTGCCAATGTTATAAATTGGAAAGAGTTCGAGTGTGACGAATTGGAAAGGATTTCGGACTTTATTTGGTATAATATGAAATAATTTTTCCAATAGAGTTTTAAACTTGAAGACTTCCGTTTAAAATGGCAACTTTTTTCTCTGTTGCCTATTTATGTGGACACCCTTTGTGTCCTAAATAATAATTTGATTGTCAATTTTTCCGCTAGTGGAAGTCAATAGTTTGGGAACAAATAATTTCAATGGATAGAATTGAGTCTCCTAATGTTCCGACTATGAATATTGTTTTTCCTAATCAAAGGAATTTATGAAATCAAACGAGCGCACGTTTCGACTATTCGAAACGCGCGCTCGATGATTATTACTTTCTGATACCTAATTTTTCAATTAAAGCACGGTACTTAGTAATGTCTTTCTTAGATAAGTATTGTAGTAATCTTCTACGCTTACCTACTAAAGCCAATAAAGTACGACGACAAGCGTGGTCTTTATGGTTTGTCTGTAAGTGCTCAGATAAACTTTTAATTCTGTAAGTGAACAAAGCTACCTGTCCTTCAACAGAACCAGTATTCTTTGCGCCTCCGCCGTATTCAGCGAAGATCTCTTCCATTTTTTCTTTCGGTAAGTAAACCGCCATTTTTTATATTTTATAAAGTTACCAATGTAATCAATCGACTGGGATCAATTTTTAGCGGTGCAAAGGTAGGTGTTTTTTATGTTTTGTGAAAGGGGGGTAGAAAGATAGTTGGAAAGGCCTAAAAAGGAATTGCACCCAATCGCATAAATGGTACTTTCGTACGCTAGGCGATTGGGTGAAATTATTCAAAAAAGCAGGTTTGAATTTGGAAGAATTATTAGAACCTATTCATCCCAAAACTGGAATGCCTGCGTCTATAATTTTCGTTTTAACTTAATCTCAAAATCGGTATTGGCTTTTCCTTGAATAATATCCATTAGGCTATATTCGAAGACAACTTTACGTTTACTTTTTTCTTTGATATTATTTCCTTTTACAGATTTTACATTTTTTGGTAGGTGAATAATGGTCGTATAAGTGCCACCTTCCCCCACCATCATCATCAAAGCATCTTTACTTTCTGCATCAAAATCAGGTCTTCGAGTATAAATTGTTGATCTAGAAAATGACTTCTTTCCTACAGAAAAAGTAGACTCACTTTCGCCAAAATCCAAGCCCAATTCATTATCTCCCTGTTGATCTTTAGCCATTAATTCCATCAAGTAATTAAGTTCTGTTAGGTCTTTAAACTTAAATCGCATCCCTGTATTCAACTTGCCCTCCGCTTTCGTACCTTTCATAAATCCTTCTACTCGTCTAGCAAGCGCAGCAGCCTTTGGATCATCTTCGACAGACGCATCAAAAGCTCCATCAAAAACCATAGTAGAGTCTATCACTCCGTCAGATTCTGCCCATAATTCTTCTTCTATTTCCCTAATCATTTGCTCAGAATCTACCTCCGTAGAATCCAATTCTGCAAACATCGCCATAGACTTGGTCATAGAAGGAAGCATGTCAGAATAAAAAGTATATTCGCCCGAACCATCAGCGTTTAGATGGATCTCTTCCGTCAAATTATCACAAGCAACCAGAGAATAAGCAAAAATTACAAAGCCTAAAAATTTAATAAATCTCATTCAAATTTGTTTTTATTGGTGAAAAATGTTTTTGCTTAGAATTTAACACGTCTTCTAATTTCCTCCACTTCCTTAATCGTTTTAGGGATTGGCTTGCCCAAAATGCGCTGTTTCTTTTTAGTAATTAACACATTATCCTCAATTCGAATACCGCCAAAATCACGATAGCCTTTTAATTTTTTATAATTAATAAACTGCGTAAATTTCTTTTCGCTTTGCCATCTATCAATTAATTCAGGAATAAAGTATAAACCTGGTTCAACTGTAATAACATTCCCCGCTTCCAATGCTTTACCTAAACGTAAAGATCGTAATCCAAATTGACTACTACGTTTAACGGTATCATCGTAGCCCACTAAATCTTCGCCCAAATCTTCCATATCATGCACATCCAATCCAATCATGTGCCCCAATCCATGCGGAAAAAATAGGGCATGCGCTCCCGCTTGAACAGCCTCTTCAGTATCTCCTTTCATCAAACCTAATGCTTTTAAGCCTTCGACCTTCATTCTAGCAGCCATTAAATGTACATCTCTGTATAATACACCAGCTTTTGATGCCTTAATACAAGTCTCTTCGACATTCAAGACGATTTGATAAATCTCTTTTTGCTGTTTAGTGAATTTTTTAGAAACGGGAAAAGTTCGAGTAATATCACCTGCGTAATGCATTGCAGTCTCCGCTCCAAAATCTCCTAAAATAAGTTGCCCTTTTTTCAATACATTCCCATGATAATGATTGTGCAAAGTCTGACCATTGACCGTCAAAATAATTGGATAAGACAAATTGCCACCACCACTTACTGCAATACCATGAACCTTACCTGTCACCTCTGCCTCGGTCATCCCCGGCTTAGCATATTCCATCGCTGCTACGTGCATCGCCCGACTAATATTCACTGCTTTTTCCATCTCCACAATCTCCTCAGCAGACTTGATAGACGCTAAAGAAACTACTGCTCGAACTAAGGGGATCGAAACCAAACTACACAATCCATTCATCTTAATACCTAACCACTCGCTTAACATGATTTTATTTTCGGGTCGATAAGGTGGTAGGAAATGAATATCTTGTTTGCTCCGACGAGCTTTTTTCAAATATTTACCAATTGCATTTTTAGGCTGTACCTCTTTCACGCCTACCTGCGCCCCTAAATCTACCAATGAAGGTTGTGGACCAGTCCAAACAATATCGTCTAAGGTCAACTCATTGCCAAATAGAATTGTTTTATTATTATCAATATCAATAATCGCAGCCAAGCCAGCTTGGTCAATGCCTAAGAAATAAAGGAAATTACTATCTTGTCGAAAATGATAGTGATTATCTGTATAATTCATGCTACTTTCCTCATTACCGAGTAGCAGGATTAATCCCGATTTCACTTTCTTTTTTAATTGTTGGCGGCGTTTAACGTAGGTTTTAGTTGGAAACATTAAATATTGAATTAGATGTTAGAATATCTGATTAGAGTTCAAAAGTATTAAATTACGTTCAAAAGCAGTTATTGTTATTGTTGATAAAAAAGAAAGCAGCCAAAGTTTTAAAAAATCACCTTTTGAATCTATGCTAAAAACCACTAGAGACATCCTTATATTCTATGGACAAATGATTTTCGTTTGGGTTGTTGCGGTATTCCTTTTTTTCTTTCTTCGAAACTTTGGACTCCCCAAACACATGCACAATATGAGTTTAGAAAATCATCTACCCACTCATTTTCCAGTTTCATTAAATCTATTGTTAGGAATCGTCGCAGGTATTTTATTTGCTAGTTCCGAATTATTTTTCGCCAAAGATAAATTCAAACGATGGTCATTTAGAAATATTTTAATCGTAAAAAGTATAGCTTATTTTTTTGGTGCCAAGATAATGATGCTCTTGGGCATTTTAATTTCCTCAAAGGCCGCAGATCGTTTTCTAACTTTCGAAATAATAGAAGAGCTAATGTGGAGTAAATTATTTTGGGTGCTATTAGTCTATTTCTTTTTAGTCATTTTTCTAATCACTTTTGTCAGGCAAGTCAGTCAAAAATTTGGCCCTGGTATATTGTGGAAAATGTTGAAAGGCACTTACCACCAACCACAAGAGGATCAACGTATTTTCATGTTCTTAGATTTAAAATCTTCTACAACCATCGCAGAAGAAATTGGGCATATCAAATTCAGTGAATTCATACAGGATTGTTTTTATGATTTAAATGAAATTGTGCCTACCTTCAAAGCTGAAATATATCAATACGTTGGCGATGAGGCGATCTTAAGTTGGAGCAATGAAGATGGTTTTAAGAATAGTAATTGTATAGAAGTTTTCTTTGCTTTCATGCAAAAATTGCAAGACAAATCTGATTGTTATATTACAAAATATGGTAGAATCCCAGAATTCAAAGCAGGTTTGCATTTTGGAAAAGTAACCATTGCAGAAGTCGGAGTAGTTAAAAAAGAGATTGCTTATCACGGCGATGTATTAAATACAACAGCGAGAATACAAGATCAATGCAATAAACTCCAACAAAAATTACTAGTCTCCAAAGCACTATTTAAAGAGTTAATTTTAAAAAGTCCTTTAACGAGTGTGGAAATTGGCGAAGTACATTTGAAAGGAAAGACGCAGACGGTTGCACTTTATGGAATTCAGCGATAAGGATAGAGGACAAGAAGTGGTTTAATTTCACACAACGCCACTACGACACAACGCTTTTATTCCCCAGTTGAAACGTTGTGTCGTTGTGCCGTCGTGTGAAAAAATATAATAAAGTAGACAAACTTTATTCTAAGGGATTTATATCAAAATAAAAACAATGAAAAACCATCTTTATCTTGTGTTATTGCTTTTTATCACCACCTCCTGCGCTGCTCAAAAACCTAATTTAGCCGAAAGGTTAGGTTATAAAAAAGACGCAAAATTACTCATCATCCACGCAGATGATTTAGGCGTATCGCATTCCGAAAATGCGGCAAGCATTGCGGCTTTTGATAAAGGCATGGTTAATTCTGGAAGTATTATGGTACCATGTCCATGGTTTCCAGAAATAGCTAACTATTCTAAAAATAATCCAAGCGTAGACTTAGGCCTGCACCTCACTTTAACCGCTGAATGGAAAAACTATAAATGGCCTCCAGTTTTACCTATTGCAGAAGTACCTAATCTAGTCAATGAGAAAGGTTTTTTATACGATAACTGTGCAGATGTCGTTCGAAAAGTGAGTGTAGAAGAAGTAGAAAAAGAATTGATCGCACAAGTAGAACGAGCCTTAGCTTTTGGGGTAAATGTAAGCCATTTAGATAGTCACATGGGCTGCTTGTTCAACCCTAAATACTTTGAAACGTATTTAAAAGTTGGCCGAAAATACGGCCTACCAGTTTTAATACCAGCCTCTGGTTTACAACAGTTCCCAGCAATGGCTCAAAAGATATTGCCTACCGATATTGTTATTGATAATATTTTCATGTTGAACCCTCCCGATGCAGAAAAAGGAGCAGCCATTTTTTATGCTAATATGTTGCGAAATATGCCAACAGGTGTCAGCGAAATGATTATCCACGTTGCTTATGACGATGCAGAAATGCAGGCCATTACAATTGACCATCCAGATTTTGGAGCAGCTTGGCGGCAGAAGGATTTTGACTTTTTTACCAGTGAGGAATGCCATAAAATCTTGCAAGAAGAGAATATTCAGCTAATTACTTGGAGTGATTTGAAGGCATTAATTCCAAAGAAATGAGTGATACAAACTTCAACTTCTAGGTCAACTATCTGAAAGGGATTAGTCTATTTTTCGCTTTTATGGGAGTCGTTTGGGCAGTTGTTGGTTCATTTGACCCTTTTGGTATCTATGACCAATTATTTGCCAATACCTTTTGGCAGGCAGATGTCTTGCCTGAGGATGCAAAAATAGCTACTCGGTTTTTACTTGGACCATTCGGTGCGACTAGTGCAGGCTATTTTATCTTGCAATATTTTATTGCTAAAAACGCTTATGCTAAAAAGGAACTTTGGGGTTATCAAGCAATAATGTTTGCTTTCTTTTTTTGGTTTATACTTGACTCCGCTATGTGCTTATATCATGGTGGTTATTTTAATATTCTAATGGCTAATGTTCCATCTTTAGTTGCTATGCTACCCATCGTTTTTACTAGGAAGTATTTTGTTCAAAGTTAGGTTGTTTCGGTATCTGAAATTCTGTAATTATTTCTATTGAATGACTGGTAGTAAAGGCTTATTGGAATTAATTAAATAATGTGCGGTTTCGATGGTTCATGCCGATAGCTATCGGCACCAGACTTGAATCCCGTATTAAAGTCGTCTCCTGACGACAACGCTGGTCAGGAGACCAGCAAATATGGATTTCTAGCCCGCCTGAATGCTTGCGGGCAGGTCTGGAGACTAGAAATATCGCCCTTTAAAAACCATACATTATTTTCTGAATTTCAATTAGCCTTTCTGGTTGAAGGACTTTAGTCCGCTACTTAAAATAAAAGAAAGAATTATTTTTTGCTAAATGAACACACCGAACTAAAGTTCGCTGAACCCAAAAGGCTAATTCCGATAGCTATCGGAATTACTACCAGTTTTAATACCTGCCACTAACATCAGATTTTTTAAAGTACCCTTATTTAGACCCTTCTGAAATTATTTTTTTTGACCCCTCCAAAATTATTCTTTTAAAAAAAATAATTTTGTGTCCCCTACCTTAAAAGCAGTTTCGTCATGTAGATGAAATTCTATTTTCAACAAGAAGTTATAAACAATCAAAATTTAAAAATTATGAAAGATTTTATGTTAATTTTTATTGGTCCAGATTATGGGGATTTAGGATTATCACCTGAAGAAATTCAGCAAAGAATGGGTAAATGGTTTGCTTGGAGCGAGAAAATGAATGCAGCAGGTATTACTCACAAGGGAGAGGCTTTACTAGCGCCCGTTCGCAGAATAACTGGAACCGAAAGAACCATTACAGACATCGCCTCTTCGGAGGTCAAAGAGTTGGTTGGTGGGTACTATATTGTCGCTGCTAAAGATTTAGCAGCTGCTACAGAAATCGCCGATGATTTTCCCGATTACGACTTGGGAGGTTCAGTAGAAATTAGAGAAGTGATGGTTTTTGATAATTAATGTTCAATTGCATCCAGAGTAGTAGGCGGTTCTTTGAAAGAACCTCCTACTTTTAACGTAAAAAATGAGATGCTATTAATGTATCTCGCTCTATTGAGATTTGGAAAAAGAAAGAGATGCTATTAAAGCATCGCTTTCTATTAGGCTAAAATATCGTGAGTTCTTAGTAGGAGGTTCTTTCATTAGAATCTCCTATTTTTATGAGTAAAAAAGTTTACTTTAGTCAATATTTGACAAGTTTAGTACGACCTACTGTCAACATAAAATAAGAAGAACCTACACTATCCTGTCACCTGTAATATGAGAGAACAACAATTAATTGACCACTTATTTCGCCACCAACACGGTAAAATGGTGTCTATTCTAACAAGAATTTTTGGCTTATCCAATTTAGAAACTATCGAGGATGCAGTCCAAGATACCTTTATACAAGCGATGGTCGCATGGCGAAATAAAATGCCAGAAAACCCAGAGGCATGGCTCACAAAGGCAGCAAAAAATAGAACGATAGATTTATTTAGAAAATTAAGTGCAGAACAAAAAAGAATTCCCAAAATAGAGAGCGGTCCTGCTGCTATCGCTTTAAATGATTTATTCTTAGATAATGAAATAGCTGATAGTCAGTTACGGATGATTTTCACGGCATGTCATCCAATTTTGAATCCTAAAGATCAATTGTCTTTTGCATTAAAGACTGTTTCTGGATTTAGTAGCAAAGAAATTGCATCCGCTCTTTTGTTAAAAGAAGAGACGGTCAAAAAAAGATTGATGCGGGCTAGAAAAGCGATAGCCGCCAAAGATATTGCCTTCCAAATTCCACAAGGACCAGACTTGCCAGAACGGTTAAATCGAGTTTTAGAAGTTTTATATTTAATTTTTAATGAAGGTTTTCATTCCAATAAAAAGGAACTGCTCATTCGAAAGGACTTATGTGGAGAGGCGCTGCGTTTGTGCAAAATGCTCTTAAAAAACACTTTTACTAGACAGCCAAAAACTTATGCCTTATTTGCTTTAATGTGCTTTCATTCTGCTCGATTAGATAGCAAAATCAGTGCAGAAAATGAACTCATTGATTTAAAAAATCAAGATAGAAGTAAATGGTATTTTCCTTTGATAAAATTGGGGGATTCGGCAATGGTCAAGGCAACAGAAACAAACGAATTTAGTAGCTATCATTATGAGGCTGCCATTGCCTCAGAACATTTAACTGCCAAGGATTTTGCAGCTACCGATTGGGATAAAATATTAGAGTGGTACAAAAGATTACATGAATTACAGCCATCACCTTTTAATTTTCTCAATCAAGCGATTGTACAATTACAAAGAAAAGATTACACCGCAGTTCTTGCCTTATTGAAACAAATCGATCCAAAAGATTTGGAGCAACGAGCTTATTTATATTATGGTACTTATGCAGAATTTCATCTTGCCAAAAAGCATAAAAAGCAAGCTTTGGAGTACATGGAGGCTGCTTTAAAGTTGGTCAAAAATGAGTCGGAGCGGCAGTTTTTATTGAAGAAGAAAGGGCAAATTTAAATAGGGTTTTCTAATACAACTAAATTTGTCGATTTAATGTGCTTTTGTAGGGGCAATTCCTTGTGGTCGCCCTAGAACGTTGGGCAACCACAAGGGATTGCCCCTACAAAATCATCGCAAAATGGCAGTTTTTACGGCCTAACCATTTTTATAGAAAAATCCTTCTTATTTAAAATAGCACTTTCCAGCCCAATTCATAATTTTGTATAGGCATAGGAAACTGAGCGACCACTTGATAATTGACTCCAAAAATATTACTCGCTTTTCCAAATACCTGACCCTCTACTTTTCTAATTTTTATTTTTTTGAAAATAGATAAATGATCTAAATGATAGGCAGGAAGGAAATCTGAATTATCCGAAAGGGTAAAAACTTTTCCTGTGTATAAATGATGTACAGCAAGCGTCCAATCTTTCCAATTCGCTTGCAAAGTGGCGTTCAGTTGATGCTTTGGCACATAAATCAGTTGTTTATTAACCGATGCATCATTTGGATTAACTCCTTTTTGATTAGTAGAAAGTGTTAGTTCATGTTGTAACGAAAAATTCAATTGCCATCTGTTTATTTGCTTTTGCCAATTCAGTTTATTTTCCAATCCCCTACTCCACACTTTTAGCAAATTATTGGGTTTCCAAACTCCATTTTCAGGTTGCCACAAAATCCAATTATCAATCGTTCGATTATAAGCGGTTGTTGCAAATTGCCAATGCTTACTGATGGTGTAATTCAAACCTAATTCTTGATTCCAACCATCTTCTGACAATAGGCTTTGATTGCCTTGCGATTGCCAAAATAAATCATTGAATGTTGGTACGCGATAACTCTTTGAAATATTCCCGTTTATTGTCAATTTATCATACACTTGTCCAGAA
>CALDTJ010000163.1 GCA_937924145.1 uncultured Saprospiraceae bacterium | reverse complement strand
GATCATCAACCTTATTATGCTCAGCAACAATCAGGTATTTTTGGGGATGCTTTGGCAGCCGTGAAGGATAAATTAGATCCGCAATGGATTTTGAATCCTGAAGTTTTGATTACTCGATAGTACAGGCGATTTCAATCGCCTAAATAATCGGACAAATTTATTTGAGTGTATGACAAATTAGGGATAAAAAACATACAATAACCTATTCCTTTTATTTTAAACCACAAAGAGACAAAGACCACAAAGGAAATTCACAAAGTGAATTTCTCCTTTGTGAAAACCCTTTTATGACCTTTGTTTCTTTGTGGTTCAAGGAAAAATCATACGCGTAAATCTTAAATACCTAAGAAGTCACATTACAGCATAGCGACACAATAATTAAAAGTATTCATTTCTAATTCGTTGTGTCGCCGTGTCCTAGTGTGACATTAAAGTTATAAAAAATAAAAGGCGACTGAAGTCGCCTGTACTAAAACTAAAACTAAAACAATGAAATCTATTAAAGACAAATGTGCCGTTGTAACAGGTGCTGCTATTGGAATTGGTCGTGCTATTGCCTTATTATTAGGTGAAAATGGAGCGAAAGTGATCGTTTCTGATATTAATGAGGAAGGTGCTAAAAAGACGGTCCAAGACATCATCAATGCTGGCGGAACAGCGAGTTATATTCCTTGTGATGTTTCTAAAAAGGAACAAGTAAAAGAATTGATGGTGCAAGCTATTGCAACTTACGGCCCGATAAAAATGGCGGTAAATAATGCAGGGATTGGTGGTGTTTTAAGTCCAACTCATGAAATTAAATTTGAGAACTGGGATCGAATGATTGCGATCAATTTAAGTGGTGTATTCTATTGTATGAAAGAAGAAATCAGTGCAATGCTTCACCATGGTGGTGGAAATATCGTGAATATATCCTCCTTAGCAGGTTTGGGCGGTGTACCAGGAGGAAGTCCTTATGCTGCTGCCAAACATGGTGTCATTGGTCTAACTAGATCGGCTGCTATGGAGTATGCCAAGCTAAAT
This sequence comes from uncultured Saprospiraceae bacterium, assembly GCA_937924145.1. Classification (GTDB taxonomy): domain Bacteria; phylum Bacteroidota; class Bacteroidia; order Chitinophagales; family Saprospiraceae; genus JAFMDF01. The sequence continues at coordinate 4,503 of CALDTJ010000163.1, read as the reverse complement.
ATCCGAGTAAATGCAGTTTGTCCCGGTTGGACGGAGACCGCTATTTTAGATGGAATAAAAGATGGGATGGTAGCAACCAGTGTTGAGCGATATGTACCAATGGGCCGATTAGGAAGACCAGAAGAAGTGGCCGAAACTGTTTTATGGTTATTGAGTGATAAATCTTCTTTTACTAGTGGACACTGTTTGACCGTTGATGGTGGTATGAAATCGAGCTAATAATATGGACCTTCTGTATCCAAATTTGCACCACATTTAGCCATTTAATCATTTTCTCCTTTATTCATTTTTAAAAATTATCTTAATTTAATACTACATTTATTTCTTTTAATATTGGCATTTTAATATAAATGTCTTATTTTTGCGGTCGATTAAGAAAAAGTGTAAGATTTTTATCAACTTTTTAAGATAATTTTCTGTTTCTACTTTATACAATTAAAAAACAACCAAAGAGATTTTATGTTAATTATTGAAGTAAAAGATAACGAGTCAATCGACAAAGCGCTAAGAAGATACAAGAGAAAATTCCAACAAGTAGGTACTTTAAAGGAATTGAGAAGAAGAAAGCATTTCACGAAGCCTTCTGTAGAAAGAAGAGATGAAGTATTAAAAGCGTCTTACAAGAAGAAGAAGTTCGGCGATAGCTAATATCGTTTTCCTTATATAATGAAGGTTTAGTCCTTCATGATGCCTGTAATCTACCTATGTGTAAGTTACAGGCATTGTTCGTTGTACCTACCTATAATTGCCCTCTAACTAGTGGATTCTTGCCTAAGCACAGCTAATTGCGTATGTTTGTATAAGATTTTGATGAGAATTAGATTCATTCCAAAAATGAGAAAATGCTACACATACCAGGTTTATATGTCGCCGAGTCTGAGGGAAGAGGCAGAGGCGTTTTTACTTCCGTCGATTTGAGTAAGGGAGATATTATCGAATATTGTCCCCTAATCATTATCCCACCTACTCAGAGAGCTTTAATTGATAAAACTATTTTATACGATTATTACTATGAATGGCCTGAGCCGGAAGGGGCTATGTGTTTGCCTCTAGGGTATGGCTGTATCTATAATCATTCTCCCACACCTAATATGGAAATTGTTTTAGATATAGATGGGAAGGTATTGCAGTTTCACTGCTTAAAAGCGACTGCTGCTGGCTCTGAATTGCTTCTGGATTATACAGGCGGGGAGGATGAAGAACTTTGGTTTGAGATCGTTTAAAGCAGTCGAGTAGAAAGCGATGCTTTGTAAGCATCTCTTTCTTTTGGATAAAAAAAGGGGGCAACATCAAATTGATGATCCCCCTCAAAGTAGTACCCTCACAGACTAATTCTTGCGAGTTAAATACTCAGTATATTGTATCGGCGAAATTATTCACCGCTTATTTTTAAGATGTTATTATTGCTTAATAAACTTCATCGCCTTCACACTATTCGCTGTAGTGACTCTTACCACATAAATGCCAGCGCTCAGCGAAGATACATCCATATTGGTCACATTCCCTTGGTTATTTGTATGGTATTTTTGTCTATAAATAGCATTACCATTTATTGATTGAATACTTACTTCATATTCAGTCCTTTCAGCAAATTTTAGATCTAAAGTGATCGTTTTATTAGCAGGATTTGGGTATAAATCTGCTTTCTCAATGATGACTTCCTCCTCTTCTGTTGGGGTCGTATTGAAAGCTGCTGCCATGACATCTTCTAATAAATTATCACAAAAATCGAAGTCTTCGATAGAATAACCAGCGTCTAATGCCGCACAAGGATTACTGTATTTAACGGTATTCCCATCTGTATCAAGTACACAGACTGGTATGTTTAAACCAAGACCTTCACAATCCTCCGAATTTACACCCAAGCCACCAAAAGTGTTGTCACACACACTGATGTTTTCTGGAGCAATCCCTTGACTCAAGGCGTCACATAAATTCAATTCTTCTTGTTCTCCCAATGTATTGGTAACACATACTGGAATTGGTAATTCAAAACCTAATGCATCACAATCCAAGTCATTTAAAATACCATCTACCAAACCATCACAGAAGGTTAATTCATTGATCCCTAAACCTGCTGCTAAGGCATCACACGGATTATCAAAATTCAGTTCATTTCCATCTGCATCCGTAGCACAAACTGGTAGATTGACGCCTAAACCAGCACAATCAATATCATCTAAAGCGCCATCACATAACTCTACATTGTCCAAAGAGATTCCTTGAGTAAGTGCCTCACAAAGCATTAATTCGACTTGTTCACCTGCTTCATTAAGGGTACAAACTGGAATATCTACTTCTAAGCCAAGACTTTCACAATCTAAATCATTTAAGATGCCATCAACTAGGCCATCACAGAAAGTTATTTCATTGAGACCCAAACCTGCTGCTAAGGCATCGCACGGATTATCAAAATTTAATTCATTTCCATCTGCATCGGTCGCACATACTGGAAGATCAACTGGCAAACCTGAGCAATCAATATCATCTAAAGCTCCTTGACATAATTCGACATTGTCTAATGATATTCCCTGAGTGATAGCATCGCAAAGCAGCAACTCCACTTGCTCACCTGCTTCATTAACCGTGCAAACTGGAATGTCTACATCTAAGCCTAAACTTTCACAATCTAAATCTCCTAATCCATTGCCAATAAAATCATCACAAATAGATAACTCACTTAATTCAATACCTGCATCCAAAGCTGCACAAGGGGTATCAAAAGTGATTGCGTTACCATCTGCATCCGTAGCACAAACAGGTAGATTAATGCCTAATTCGTCGCAATCTATGGAGTCTAACAAAGCCATTCCTCCATCACATAAAACTAATTGGTCGAAAGACAAACCACCGTCTAAGGCATCACATAATTGAACCTCTTCGGATTCGCCAGCATCATTAACTATACAAACTGTAAAAGGTAAATCATTTCCTATACTTTCACAATCAAAACCAAGCGCATCTCCAATACCTGTAATGCCATTACAAAGACTTAATTCATCAATACTCAATCCTGCATCTAAAGCTGCACAAGGGGTATCGAACGTAATAGCTTCGCCATTTGCATCGGTTCCACAAACAGGAATATTAATACCCAAACCTTCACAATCCAAAGAATCTAAACCAATTAAGCCACTCAAATCTCCTAAGTCACCTCCTTCACAAAATTCGATCTGGCTTAGTGGATATCCTTCATCTAAAGCCGCACATAACGGAATTGTTAAATCTTCCCCTGCTGCATTGGTCACACAAACATTTATCGGTAAATCAATACCTATTTGGTCACAGTTGAGTGCTCCTCCAATACCATTGCCACCACCAATAGGTAGGCCTTCGCAAAATTCTAAATCTTGTAGTTTAATGCCTGCTTCTAAAGCAGCACAAGCGGAAGTATATTCTATAGTATTTCCTTCGCCATCCTCAGTACACACTGGGACATCTAACCCTAGAGCTTCACAGTTGATAAAATCTGGTAAACCACTTCCTTCATTCTCATCGTTGTCATCCGTATTTTCGTCGTCGTCATCGTCGCCTTCTAAGTTTTGGTCACAAACTGTGAAATTGACTTCTTCTTTATTGCCTTCTTTTTCAAATCCAACAATTAAAGGGTTGCCAGAGCATTGGTCAATTACAGAAACTTCAAATTGAACTTCTGCATCTTCTGGAATATCAAAAGTATGGCTGTATTTTCCAGAAAAAGAGGTGGAAACCGTCGCGGTATATTTGCCTTCTCCGTCTGCAATACTGACCTCATAAAAGGGTAGTGGTACACCTTCCGTAATCAATGAAATTTTTCCCTTTATCGTAAAATCAGCGGCTGACAAAGTTAAACTGCTGAATAGAATGCCGATTAAGGATAGATAAAATGGTAAAGTCTTCCGCATTTTGTGTAAATTTTTTAAACTGTTTAAGATGAGGCTAAATTGTTTAGTGTTCATCTTAGTTTTGGTTAAACAAATCGGGTCTGATAAGTTGTGTATTGATTCGCTTGCTGGTTTTTAAGTCGCCAATAAATTTGACTACTTGGGGGAATTCAGCAATACAAAAGTGCAATGACTTTACAGTAAAAAAAAGAATAAAAAAAGCGGTTTGTACACTTAAAGTGAGGTGTAAATTTTTTATAAATTATTGATTATTAAATACTTGGAGTGTATAATTTTATAGAAAAAGACTAGGAAAGAAGATTGAAAATCAAATTAAATTTTATAATATTATAAAGAAATGACAACTATTAAACAAAAGTGGAGGGAATAAGGGCTTAAAAGCAGTTTTAAAAAGGCTTTTAAGTGCTAGAGTTTTTAGAAGATATTAGAATAGGAGTAGCGCAATAAGCTGGGGCAACGTATCAGACAATTCGAAATTCTACCGACACCCCATAAGTTCCAAATATGAATTCCGAAGAGAATTCAATACGAATAGCGGGGTTGTGTAAAAAGTCGATTTTATCAATAAATTATTATTTTTAATAAAATGTTTATCGTTGATTATTTTGGTTTTAAACAT
>CALDTJ010000162.1 GCA_937924145.1 uncultured Saprospiraceae bacterium | reverse complement strand
CCAAGTACGAAGACTTAAAAGATTATGCTAGAGATGTGGTTGAAATTTGTGAGGACCTAGCTTTGAAAGACACCATATTCGTTGGGCATTCGGTAAGTGCGATGATTGGCGTATTAGCTTATAACCAAGCACCCCAATTTTTCGATAGCTTAGTATTAATAGGCCCTTCGCCTCGGTACATCAACGAAGGAGATTATACAGGCGGTTTTGAAAAAGAAGATATTGAGGAATTATTAGAAATGCTGGCTAGTAACTATATGGGATGGTCAAGTGCTATGGCACCCGTTATTATGGGTAATCCAGATCGACCAGCCTTAGGGGAAGGTTTGACGGAAAGTTTCTGTCAAATGGACCCCAAAATAGCCGAAAAATTTGCCCAAGTAACCTTCCTTTCTGATAATCGGTCAGATTTAAAAAATGTAGCTATACCTACTGCCATCTTACAGTGTGAAGAAGATGTTATCGCTCCTAAAGTAGTAGGCCAATACGTCAGCAAAAATATCAAGGATAGTCAATATTTTGAAATTGATGCGACTGGACATTGTCCAAACCTAAGTGCAGCGGACGAAGTAGTTAGAGTAATGAAAGAATTTTTAGGAAAAGTTAAAACGCCTCAATTAGCATAATTTTAGCTTATACTATTACATTACTACAATTTGTATCTACTAAAACTAGCTAGTGAATCAAGAATCTGACCAATCTATCTATAAAAAATGGCTGTCTGAGTCTGATGGCAACTTATTCGACCGAGTACCTTTTGGTCATTTAGTTATTTTACCCAATCAAACCATTATTAGCATCAATCAATTGATTCTGCAATGGTTGGGGGTAGATGAATCTACTATTCTCCACAAAAAAAGATTTGCCGACCTGATTTCTGTAGGGGGAAGAATTTTTTATGAAACTCACCATCGACCTTTAGAGAAAATACAAGGCTACATCAACGAAATAAATTATACACTCCTTGGCAAAAACAAAAAGCGAATTCCTGTCCTGATTAATACCCAACAAGAAAAAGATGCGGCAGGAGAAGTATTATTTACCCAGTTTTTTATTTTTGATATTTCCGAGCGAAAAAATTATGAGCAGGAATTAATTAATGAAAAAAAGAATGCAGAGTCGGCAGCTGAGGCTAAAGACCGCTTTATCTCTACGATCAGTCACGAAATTCGTACCCCACTTCACGGTATCATGGGGACGACCGATATCTTACTCCAAAAAGACACAACAGCCAACAAGGAAGAATTACTTAAGGTCTTACAATTTTCTACTCAGAGTTTATTAGAACTAATCAATGATATACTAGATTTCACAAAAGGGGAGGCTGATAAGGTCAAGCTGCATCAACAACCTTTTAATCTAAAAGATACCGTAGGAAATCTAATACATACGCTGCGTAGTAAAGCGAGAGAAAAAGGCTTAGAAATTGAGTCAAATATAGACCAGAGTATTCCTAATTTGGTGATTGGGGATGCGATAAAGTTAAGTCAAGTTATCAATAATTTAGTTGGTAATGCTATCAAATTTACAAATAAAGGCTTAGTAAAAGTGATTGTTCGGCTAGAAAAACAAGCCAAAAATAAAATTCATTTATACTTTGAGGTAGCGGACAGTGGGGTAGGGATACCTGAAGAAAAGCTGGAGGCAATTTTCACTCCTTTCACCCAATTAAAAAATGAACTAACTGCAAAGGCAGGCGGGACTGGTTTGGGGTTGACCATTTCAAAGCGTTTGGTTCAATTATTTGGCGGGCAATTATTGATTAAAAGTACGGTTGGAAAAGGGTCTACTTTCTATTTTGATATAGATTTTAAAATTCCATCAGACAAGGAGATTAGCAATTTAAGCATTTTATCGACTGCTGAACAAAGAGCACCTTTAGAAAACATCAAGGTCTTAATGGTAGAGGACAATGCGACCAATATTTACATTGCCTCTCTCTATTTTAATAAATGGAAATTAGATTTTGACATTGCTGAAAATGGAAAAATAGGACTAGAGATGGTCCAAAAAACACCCTATGATTTAGTATTGATGGATTTGAGAATGCCCGTCATGGATGGGTATGAGGCGAGTAAGGCCATCAGAAATTTGTCTGACCCTAAAATAGCTCAATTGCCTATTTATGCATTAACCGCATCTACTTTCTCCACTATTCAAGAAAAAGCAAGGAAAGCAGGCATTACAGGTTTAATGAGTAAACCGTTTAAACCTAACGAGCTACACAAAATAATGAAAGAACATCAAGCTAAAAAACAACAAATGGTCGAATCTTTTCAAATTGATTATCTCTACGAATACTTTGATAAAGATGCGGACGCTGTCCTTGAATTTATTGAAGTCATTATTGTCGATTTTGAAGAAATCAAGCACACTATTTTTAAGGCTATTCAAACGAAAGACCTCAAAGGGTATAAGGATGAAAAGCATAAAACCATTACCACTTTAAAGCTATTAAAAGCTAGTCAATTACAAGATTTATTACGACAAGGAGAGGCACATTTGGCTATAGCAACTTCTTCTAGTAAGGATGATTTATTTCAAGATTTGAGCAAAGCATTTGATGTTTTATTAGCAGACTTGAAAAAAGTTACATTTTAAATAGGCTCATAAGGATCATGTAAAAAATAACTTATAACAGTTTGAATATTCTTTTTTCCTTATTCGTCGTTAAAAAGCCTCGCCGATGCGATGCATCGCCTACGTTTTTTGCCTAGACTAAGAAAAAAATAATTATTCACCTTTGTTATAACTTATTCTTCACATGATCCTAAGTAGTAAGTCAAACAAATTATGATAAGTTGAAGTTATAATATAAAACTTATCAAAATCATGAATAAAAAATATATAGTAACGCTTACAGAAACCGAGATAGACTACTTAAAAGACTTAATATCTACACGGAGTTCAAAAAGTAGCGTAGTGCTGAACGCTCAAATTTTATTAGCGGCCAATGTCGATAAAGAAAATTTGACAGACACAGTAATCGCTCAAAGATACCATGTAAAACCGCTGCGAGTACAGCGAACTCGACAAAAGTTTGTTTTACATGGCTTACAAACAGCTTTAAATGGTTTAAAGCGAGGTCCACAAAAGAGCCGCCTAAAAATAGACGGAGATGTAGAGGCACATATTGTGCAATTAGCTTGTAGCGAAGTACCAGATGGTTACAACAAATGGACTTTACGACTATTGGCGGATAAAGCAGTAGAACTTGGGGTCATTTCAGAGATTTCGCATGAATCAGTTCGTCAAGTGTTAAAAAAAACGAGACGAAACCATGGAAACATGAAATGTGGGTAATTCCTCCCGAGCAAAACGCAGAATTTGTGTATCAAATGGAGCAAGTATTAGACGTTTATAAACGGCCTTTTGACCCCAAAAAACCTGTAGTTTGCCTAGATGAATCGCCTAAACAACTAGTAAGTGAAAAACGTACCCCCATTGTAACTTCTGATGGTAGAACTCTTTACGATTACGAATACAAAAGAGAAGGCGCTGCAGAAGTTTATATGTGTTTTGAGCCGTTGGCAGGCAAACGTTACATAACGGTAACAGATGACCACACAATGGTAAAGTGGGCAGAAATTGTATCAGATTTAGTACTTAACAAGTATCCAAATGCTGAAAAAATAACGCTTGTTCAAGACAATTTATCGGCACATAAGCCTTTTGCAATGTATAAAATTTTTGAGCCCGAAAAGGCTCGTGAAATTTTGGATAAACTTGAATTCGTTTTTACCCCAAAGCATGGTAGTTGGCTCAATATGGCTGAAATTGAAATTGGTGTTTTGAAAAGACAAGGACTCAAAAATAGAATTGCCTCTAAGGAAATACTCATCGACCAAGTCAAAAAATTTCAACATCAACGAAATAACCAAGTTAAAAAAGTCAACTGGCAATTTACTACCGAGGATGCAAGGGTTAAACTCAAACGGCTTTATCCCATTATTGAATAAGTCAACTTATCATAATTAAATTGACTTACTACTAAGTAACGAGCAAAAAATAACCTCAAATTGAAAGAGCAAATTTTAACGAACATAGAATATATTCTTACATTCAGTTTAATCATAGTCGCTACTTTTTTAGTGGCTTTTTTAGTCAATCGCTTTTTTGACCGATTGATAAAACGCTCTGCGGAAGTCTTACAAAACGACCCTACCAATTACCAATTTTTAAAGCATGCCATTCGGGCCATTGTGTTTTTAGTAGGTTTTAGTGCGGCTATTTACTCCGTACCAGGCTTAAAAGCCATTGCTAGTTCACTATTAGCGGGTGCAGGGATATTGGCAGTAGCCGTTGGTTTTGCTGCCCAACATGCGATGAGTAATATAATAAGTGGGTTCTTTATTGTGCTTTTTAAGCCTTTCAAAGTCAATGACCGCTTAACGATTAGAGATACTTTAACGGGCATCGTAGAAGATATTACACTTCGGCATACCGTGATTAGAAATTTTGAAAATCGCCGAATCATTATTCCCAATTCCATCATTAGTGACGAAGTGCTCATCAATTCAGATTTTGCAAATGACAAAATTTGTAGATGGATTGACATTGGCATCAGTTATGACAGCGATATTGATAAAGCCAAACAAATAATAGGGGAGGAGGTCTTACAACATCCTTTGCTTTTGGACAATCGTAGTCAAGAACAAATAGCCGCAGGTGATCCTGTAGTCCGAGTCAGGCTTATAGCTTTGGGAGAGTCTTCCGTAAATTTACGGGCATGGGCATGGGCAAAGGATAGTCCAGATGCATTTGTTTTAAGTTGTGATGTGTTAGAAAGTATCAAAAAACGATTTGATAAAGAAGGCATCGAAATTCCATTTCCACACAGAACACTTGTTCACAAAAATAAGCTACCAAAAGATTAAATAGCTATGAGTAAAACTAGAAAAAAAATTGGTTTACCTCCAGGTTCTGTTGTCTTCACAGGGAATCAGAAAGTGGAAAAGGTACAAATTCATTATTTGAAATATAATGCAGACCAATTTGAAGAAACTACCAAAAATAACCATTCAACTTTAACCCTTCATGAGTCCAAAGAGGAATTGGTGGATTGGTACGACATTCGAGGCATCCATGATACGGAGTTAATTCAGGCTATTGGAAATACATTTCGGCTCCACTCATTAATTCTAGAGGAGGTCGTAGATACGCAACAGCGACCAAAATTTGAAGAGTACGAAAATGGTATCTTCCTGATCTTCAAAGCTTTAAATTTTGACCAAGAAAAACAAACAGTTGTTAGAGAACAAATCGCCTTATTTTTCCGCAAAGGATTGGTCATCACTTTTCAAGAAGATCACACCGACCTTTTTGAACCTGTCCGTAAACGTATCTATAGTGGAAAGGGTAAAGTTCGCCAAAAAGGAGCCGATTATTTAGCTTATGCTTTAGCGGATAACTTGGTAGATCATTATTATACCGTCTTAGATACTATTGAAGAGCAAATAGAATTATTAGAGGACAATTTATTAGAAAATCCCGATAGCAACTCAAAAAGCAAAATTCACCAACTTAAAAAAGAAATCATTCGAGTGCGCAAATCTATTGCCCCCCTTCGAGAGGCAATCAGTCGTTTTAGTAAATCGGATAACCCTTTGATAGAAGAAAGTTCGGTCAGTTATATTCGAAACTTATACGACCACACCATCCAAATCATGGATTCGGTAGATAATTTCCGAGATATGCTGAATGGCTTGCAGGATTTGTACATCTCCGAAATCAGTTTTAGAATGAATCAAGTGATGCAGGTTTTGACCATCATTACGACCATTTTTGTACCACTGTCCTTTTTGGCAGGTTTGTACGGAATGAATTTTGAGAATATGCCTGAATTGCATTACAAGTATGGGTATTTTGTGTTGCTGGGAGTGATGGCATTGGTGGCTGTAGGTTTGGTTTTATGGTTTAAGCGGCAACGGTGGTTTTAAATAACAATCAATGATTTTAGATAATCCATTGCCTTTCCGCTACGGTTACCACTACGACAATAAACAACGATGGGCTTACTCATTTTCCGAAACTCCTCTACATTACTTTTGATAGAACTCAAGGGCATTTTTATGACACCTGGCGCTATTCCAAAGAAAGTCTCTAATCGTTCTCGTACATCTACTATGGTTACTTTATCTTGATTAACTATTTGCTGTAAGTCCATTTTCTACGTTTAAAA
>CALDTJ010000161.1 GCA_937924145.1 uncultured Saprospiraceae bacterium | reverse complement strand
AATTGGAAGTATAATTTGTTTAAAGGCAAAAAAAGCATGTCACAAAATGAAGAATCTAGGTTAACTGAAATGGTCAATAAAAGTAACTTTGAAGCATGGCACAATTACCAAATTACTTCTTATGAGGGCAACTTATATCTTTTCCGTGCTAAAGAGCAAAGATTTTTCATAAATGACCCTAAATTTCTGGGTTGGACACCATTTATTAAAGGAAAAATTCATACCTTAGATGTTCCAGGAGATCATTTAAGTTTATTCAATCCCCCCAACGGTAAAACTTTTGCTAAAATTCTTCAAGAATTATTGAATAATCTGAAATAGTAACTTCCATCTTAAAAAGAACACAAAAAAGGTCATTAAGCATTTAATTAAAAGGCTTTTAGTCAAAATATAGTAGACTAAATCATGCCATTTCGAATAGCTTTTCGCTCACCTACTGTGTCCTTCCTGCTTTTCACCCATGTATTAATACCCATCTTATTCCCCCGGTAAACACTATTATGAACACAATAGGAAAGTTGATGTATGCTATCATTTTTGATAGTCACATAAATCACAGCACTCTATTCTGCTTTCCTAAAGGATGACCCCTCATACAAAAACAAAAACGTATGAACAAAGCTTTTTTCGACTTCGAAAAAATCTCCCCCCTTTTACTATTACTATTGGCTATTTTTTGTAGTTGTACACCAAAGGCGTTTGCGCAACCTTCTGGGTTTTCTGACGAACTTGTTATTGACGGTTGGTCTCAAGCTGTAGGTGTAACTTTTGATGAAAATGGTCGAATGTACATTTGGGAAAAAGGAGGTAAGGTTTGGACCGTCGAAAATGGCGTTAAATCTGCCGAGCCTCTTATTGATATTAGTGAAGAGGTTGGCAATTGGCGAGACTTCGGTTTGATTGGTTTTGCACTTGATCCTAACTTTTTAAATAATGGGCACATTTACCTATGGTATGTAGTTGATCGACATCATTTATTAAATTTTGGAACAGTAAATTATAACTCCAATGCATCTAGTGAGAAAGAGGCTACTATTGCCCGCCTAACTCGTTATACTGCTAACTCTACTGACAATTTCACCAGCATAGATTACAACTCTCGAAAAATATTAATTGGAGAATCCAAATCTACGGGCCCTCCTATTCTACATGAATCTCATGGTGCTGGACAAATCATTTTTGGAACAGATGGTACCTTGATGGTCACCATTGGAGATGGGGCAAGTTATGCTAATCCAGTTGACGAAGGCTCTCATCCTGCTACTTACTACCAACAAGCATTAAATGATGGGATCATTACACCAGCACAAAATATTGGTGCTTACCGTTGTCAATCACTTAATAACTTAAGTGGGAAAATTCTAAGAGTAGATCCAGAAACAGGAAATGGTGTTCCTTCTAACCCTTATTATCAATCCATCAATCCTCGTTCTCCACAATCTCGAACATGGAGTATTGGTATCAGAAACCCATATAGAATCGCTTTGAAACCAGAATCTGGTAGTCATAATGCAATGGATGGCAATCCAGGCACTTTCTTTTTTGGAGATGTGGGTTGGTCTACTTGGGAGGATTTAAACGTAGTTGAAAAAGCAGGCCAAAATTTCGGTTGGCCCATCTATGAAGGTATCAATCAAAAAGCAGGATATAATAACCCGAACTATGCTGTAAGTGATACCGAACACGCTCGACCAAAAGTAGATTGGCGGCATGGCGCAGACCAAGCAAGAGCGTATGTCAATGGAAATATGACGAGTATAGGAAATGGGGTGGTTTCAGGAAAACAATTTAGGGGAAACTCCTCCACTGGTGGCGTTTGGTATACCCATGACGATTTTCCAGAAGAATATCAAAATACCTATTTCCACGCAGACTATAGTGCAGGTTGGATTCGAAATTTTGGGTTTGATGACCGTAATAACCCTACATTCATCAAAGATTTTAAACTAAATGCAGGAGCTGTTGTATTTTTAAATACTTCCCCTGTAGAAAACGGTTTATTCTACGTTCGCTATCCCAATCAAATTCGAAAAATCACCTATGTAGGAAATGCCAATAAAAAACCAATTCCTATTGTTAAAACGGATAAAAACTTTGGTTCAAGTCCATTAACGGTCAAATTTGATGCGACTCAATCTTTTGATCCAGAATTTAGTCCATTAACTTTTTTATGGAATTTTGGGGATAATGCAACTAGCTCCGACCCCAACCCTTCCGTCGTTTTTGAGGCTCCTTCTTCAGCTCCAGCAACCTACCCTGTCACCTTGCAAGTAAGAGATGCACAAGGAGCGATGAGTGAAACTATTATTCCTATTTCCTTAAATAATACTCCTCCAGTTATTGTCTCAACTAGTATTGATAACAACAATACATTTAGTGCAAGAAATGGAGCAAGGCTTAATTTGAATGCAGTCGTTACAGATAATGAACATAATGGTCAACTAAAATACGAATGGCAAACGACCCTATTTCATAATGGACATAATCATGCAGAACCTATTGATAATAATCCTTCTACCACTACTTCCCTATCTCCAATCGAGTGTGATGGCTCAACTTATTGGTTTAGAGTAACGCTAAAAGTAACAGACCCAGAAGGTTTATTTACGACTTATCAAAAAGATATTTTTCCAGACTGTGTAGGTTTACCTCAAACGATTAATTGTGCGCCGATACCAGATCAATCGATCACCGCAGGCGATATTATTTTAAATGTTACAGCTACTTCTGGTTTACCTGTCAGCAGCTATTTATTAGAAGGGCCAGCGGTTATTTTTGGTAATAAAATAGTACCTAGTGGGTTTCCAGGAAAAGTAACAATTCGAGCCGCTCAAGGTGGAAATGAAGTTTATCAACCTGCTATACCAATCGAGCGTAGCTTTAATATTGTATTACCTTCGAATGCTACCTGCACAGCCGAAGGCTTGATTACTAGAGATATATGGAATGGTGGTGGGCGGAATTCGCTAAACGATATTCCGGTTAATACACTTCCTAACGAGAGTAATACCTTAGCTAACTTTGAAGTCAAACCATTCACCTCTGTGGATAATGCCCAAAGAATTAGAGGGTTCATCTGTCCGCCACAAACTGGGATTTATACCTTTTGGGTAGCAAGTGATGAGGATAGTCAACTATGGCTGAGCACAAATGCTAATCAAAGTAATAAGCGATTAATTGCCAATGTCAAAGGATCATCTCGTGCCAATCAATGGAATAAGTATGCAAGTCAACAGTCAGAAGGAATTTTCCTAGTTGCAGGTAGTCAATATTACATCGAAGGCTTAATGAATGGTGGGGGCCATTTGTCAGCAGGCTGGAAAATGCCAGATAATGCTTTGGATCGACCAATTTCGGGACAGTATTTATCTACTTTCAAAGGAAAACAAGATCAAGTAATTACCTTCTTTGGTATTCCCGATAAGTTGACTACAGATCCTTCATTTACTGTAGGTGCGACCACAAACTCAGGTCTATCAGTAGATTTCTCGATTGTCTCTGGTCCAGCTACAGTTTCTGGAACTACCGTAACATTAACAGGATCAGAAGGAGTCGTGGTAATCAGAGCAACCCAAAATGGAAATGACCAATTTAATGCAGCCAGAAGTATAGAGAGAAGATTCGAGGTCATGGCACCACCGACGGTTCCTTCTGTAGTTATAAATAGTCCAACTAACGGTAGTAGTTTTATTGAAAAAAGAGTAGACATTCGTTATACTTTAAGTGGAAATCTAGCTTTCCATGACGCCGATCATTTATTAATCAGCCTAGATAATCAAGCTCCAATTGATGTCCATACGTTAAATGGTATCTATACCTTAGACAATCTTTCAGAAGGCGTTCACACCGTAAAAATTCAAATAGCAGATAGCAATCATCGCCCCTTCGCCAACACGGAAGCAACAGCGATCACAAGTTTTTCTATTATTCCTTCTGAAAAAGAACAAACGATTAATTTCTTTCCAATAGCTAATAAATTAGCTACTGATATACCTTTTTCAATTAGTGCAAGCTCTACCTCTGGCTTACCTGTCAGGTTGAATATTGAATCGGGTCCAGCCACTATGAATGGGAACACAATCACCCTTAATGGAACAACAGGTTTAGTAGTTATAAAAGCAAGTCAAACAGGTAATGAGTCTTATAAACCAGCAGTAGATGTTTTTCAATCGTTTATGGTCTCGGCTCCAAACATCATCACAGAAAAATTGAATCAAACAATTAATTTTTTGCCCATTCCAAACAAAAACACCACTGATGAAGCCTTTGAAATCAACGCTACAGCCTCTTCTGGATTGCCTGTATCTGTCACCATCGAATCGGGACCAGCAAGTATCAATGGTAAAATGGTTACCCTTAGTGGTCAAACAGGTACGGTAATTATTAGAGCCAGTCAAGCTGGAAATGCAACGTACAAAAGAGCCATCTCCTTTGGTCGTTCTTTCACTGTGACAGAAAAAGTCAAACTAAATCAAACGATTAGTTTCCCTTCTATTTCTAATAAATTTACCGATGATGGATCGTTTCCAATTGCTGCTACAGCAAGTTCTGGTTTGCCCGTTACTTTCAGTATTATTAGTGGTCCAGCAGCCGTCAGCAATAGTAGAATCATTTTAAATGGTGCAGCAGGAACAGTCATAATTAGAGCCAGTCAAAATGGAAATGAGGATTACAATAGAGCTACGAATTTTGATCGTTCTTTCATAGTTTCTAAAAGAACAACAATTGAAGAACCAGTAAAAGTTAATCAATTAATTAGTTTTTCTTCTATTGGTAATAAACTGACAACCGACGTACCTTTTGCTATAATAGCAAATGCTTCCTCAGGATTACCTGTAAGTTTTAGCATAGTATCAGGCCCAGCCACTATTAGTAATAATATTATCTCTCTAAATGGAAATGAAGGAGAAGTAGTCGTTAGGGCTAGCCAAAATGGGAATAGTCAATATTTCGCTGCACCAAATGTAAATCGACCGTTTACAGTTACAGCACCAGTTTCTGAAGAAACAACAGCTGAAAAACAGCAGCAAACGATTAATTTCCCATCTATTCCAGACCAATTAACCACAGCTAATCCTTTGGTACTTTCTGCAATAGCCTCTTCTGGTTTACCAGTTACCTATAGCGTTTTAGCTGGTCCAGCAATAATCAATGGAAACCTACTTACTTTAACAGGAAATGCAGGCACCGTTGTTATTAGTGCCCAACAACCGGGTGATGAGCAATATTTTGCTGCCCAAAGTATGAATAGAGCCTTCAAAGTTGTCGCTCCAGAACCAGTAGAGGAAGAGGTAGATCCACCAGTTGTTAATCCGAGTGACTATTGTAAAGCAGTAGGGAATTCACCTTGGCAAGAATGGATTGGAAAAGTTTCTTTTGGAACAATCAATCACAACTCTTTTAAGGAGCGATACGGTGACTTTGTTAATATCAGTACAGACATCAATAAAGGCACTACTTATTCCATTAGTGTACATCCAAGTTTTAGTTGGACACAATGGGACGAACATATTAGTGTATGGATTGATTACAATCGAAATGGCCAATTTGATGATGTTGGAGAGCAAATATTATCAGGAATAAGTTTAGCAGGTGCGCCCCAATCTATTCCTCAAGCAGTCTCGGGGACCGTTACGATTCCTGACAATGCAAGAGTCGGAAAAACTAGAATGCGGGTAGTCATGCAACAAGGTCAATATGCAGAAGCTTGTACCAATTTTGAGTTTGGAGAAGTAGAAGATTATACGGTAAATATTTTGCCCAATTCTTCCAACAGAAATGCTCAAGTACTAACATTCTCCGCCTATGCCGATCTCAATCAAGCAGTTGAACTGGAATGGATTTCTAATGGAGATCAACTAGCTAGCCATTATCAAATCGAACGTTCTGAAGACAATCTAAAATTTTATCCAATCGAAGAAATGGCTCCAGAAGGAACAACCCCTGATCCTAGTTTCTATTACTCTGCAGATAAAAGCCCATTAAAAGGACTTTCTTATTACAGAATCAAACAGGTGAATCAAAACGGTTCTTTTAAATATTCTAATGCCGTAGAAATAGAAAGGGCGTATGGTGTTGAAGAATTTTATTTATTCCCAAATCCTGTAAAAAATGTCATTAATCTTTATCTAAAACCATTCCTTGGGAAACCAGCACATATTAAAATTTATAATTCTTATGGACAACTAGTCAAAGAAAGTATACTTGATAATGTGCAAACTCCAACCCTTAGTTTTAGCATGGAAGATGCTCAAAATGGTATGTATTACTTATACATCAAATCTAGTGGTAAAAGGGAAGTTGGCAGGAAATTCATTCTTAGTAGAAATTATTAACCTTCTTTTATAAAACCAACAAAACATAAAAATAGGGCAGTTTGATCAAATCAAGCTGCCCTATTTTTGTTTGAACTTACGTAGCACACTCGCTAAATTGCAAGTGTAAACTACCGTAAGCATCAACTTTTCAAAGGATTATAATATAGTTAGAAAAGTTCTAAGGATTAATATATTTGTATGAATGAGTAGTGCTTTTAACACTATTAGTTGCTAAAAAAAATAAAAGTTAGGAGATTAACCGCACAACAAATCATAGCAAGTGAAGATGCTAGAAATGTAGGACAAATAAAATATAGTGCTTTTGTAATCGGAAATTGGAGGGAATAATGTACTTATAAAGTTAAAGTACCAATACTTCTTCAAAGATATATAAAAACAACTAATACACCAAATTATATATAATAAAAATAATATAAATAAAAGTCCTCAGCATCAATAGACAAAGGCGTTTTTAATCAAAAATCAAACTAATCCTTTAAAAATATTTAAACTCATAATACAAAAATCCCTTACTAAAAAATGATAGTAAGGGATTTTGTTATAGGCGTCTAGTGTATATTTAGCAGGACTAAAAGCTACCAATAATTTTTAAGAAATCATCTGCCTTTAAAGATGCACCACCAACCAATCCGCCATCTACATCAGGTTGACTAAAAAGTTCTTTTGCATTAGCTGGCTTCACACTTCCACCGTATAAAATACTAGTCTCGTCCGCTACTCTCTCGCTGTATCTATCAGCAATTAATTGACGAATTGCTTTGTGCATATCTTGCGCTTGTGCTGGAGAAGCTGTTACACCTGTACCGATTGCCCAGATAGGTTCGTAAGCAATAACAATCTTTTCAAAAGGCTTCGTCTTCAAGTGAAATAGACTCTCCTCCAATTGTTTCTTTACGTGTGCTACGTGTGTGCCCTCTTCTCTAATAGATAAAGGTTCGCCACAACAAAAAATAGGAATCAATCTTTTTGATAGGGTCGCATCTACTTTTTGAGCCAATAACTCGTGACTTTCATTAAAATATTCTCTTCGCTCAGAGTGGCCAATAATTACATATTTAGCCCCCACTGATTTAATCATATCTACAGAGATCTCTCCTGTATAAGCACCACTTTCTGCCTGATGACAATTTTGTGCCGCTACTTCTAATCCTTTTACTTTCTTAGCAGTGTTAGCAACTGCTTTCAAATGAATAGCAGGTACTCCTAGAATAACTAAATTTTCAGAAGGTTCCATACCTTCGGCAATTGCTGATGCTAAAGCACGACCTTCACTAAAGGTCTTATTCATCTTCCAGTTACCTGCTGCAATTTTTCTTCTTTTCATAACTTATCTTGTTGAATATTGACAAAATGCTAAGTTGTTCATTTCGTCGTTTTTTTAAATTTATTTTTATTCGATTAATATTCTTTCTTTTTTTCCTAAAAATTTAGGCTGCTTATTTAAAATAATAATATCCAATACTGCTTTACAACGAGCCAAATATTCTCTTATCATCGTTTTCAAACCTAGTCGGATATCAATATCCTTGGCATTGAAAGCAATCGCTGTTATAGCTTTATTATTAGCAATAAACAAAGCACGTTGATTATGAAATTCTTGAGAAATTATAGTGTACTGTTGTTGCCCAAAAACCTCTTTACATCGCACCACCGAATCAAGTGTTCTAAAGCCTGCATAATCCAAAGTGATAGCAGATTCGGGAACACCTTTTTCTATCAAAGCAGCTTGCATTTGTTTCGGTTCATTATAAGACTTGAACCGATTATCTCCGCTCACAATTAAATGCTTTACTTTTCCAGCATGAAATAATCGGGCTGCTGCGGCTATCCTGTAGTAAAAATAGGGATTCTGATAACCATTCTTGGTATATTTTGAAGTGCCTAAAACCAAGCCTACCTTATTTACTGGTATCTCTGTGATTGTATTAAATACTTGTTTGCGAGTACTTCGTTCTATCCAAAAATTACAAATACCAATAAAAAATAATAAGCAGAAAATGCTAACAGCACCAACAATCATCCATTTTTTTGCTTTCAAAAACATTATCTAATCACGCTTTTTCCAATAAAGAGTTTGCAAGGTAGGATTATTTTTAATCTTATCGGGAAAGTTTTAGTGTTAAATTTACACTAACTCTCAATTTAGGGGCAATAAAAAAGCCTAAACTAAGAACATGCTCTCAGTTTAGGCTTTTTTATTACCTAAAAAGTGATAAGGTTACCGCTTTTTATGCACATAACAATCAATGCCTTTTGCTTTCAAAGACTTAACCAATTTTTGTGCCTGAGCAGAAGTGGCAAATCTTTCTACCACTAAAGAAGCGTAGGCGTTCTTGTTGAATTTCCCTACTTCTGCATTATTATAGCCCATTTGCTTAAATTTCTTCAACTGGGACTGAGCATTAATCTCTTGTTTGAATGTTCCAGCAACGACTAAGTACTTCCCATTACTATCTGCACTATCATAGGATGCAGGTCTCGTGTTAACATTCTCAGCAGCATTATTTGCTTTCTTCTCGGCAGCTTCTGCCTCCGTAGCAGCTTGTTCTTTTGCTGCATTCAAAGCAGCCAAGTCAGCCGCTGAAGAACCATCTAGTTCATAAGTAGAGGTATCCGCATCATCAGGATACTCTTCATCATCATACTCATCTTCTTCGTCTAAAGTAGCCGTTTCTCCATTCTTATTTTTGTTAAGTGTCTCTTCTACTGAAGGACGATCAGGAGTTGCTTTATCAATGTCTTTAATTTGCCTCATAAAAAAGGAAATCCCAATTAAGACTATTAATGCGATTAAAGCACCAATTAACCAATCTGCTTTTCTCATAGTTCATCTGTTTTAATAAAAGTGTGTAATCTTGTAAATAGTAAAAATCATAATTAGTGAAAAATAAAATGATTCTTTACTAAATTCATTCTACAAATCTAATAGATTCGTCAGAAAATTCCGAAAATTAAGTTGTTATTCGCAATTTAAAAATTTAAAAGTATAAATGCGCTAAAAATTACTAAAATCAATCATAGAAAGTGCTATTATTTTTATTTTTCTAATCATCAAACCTTGATCTCAAAAGGTAATCCAGTATTTTTAGGAAAGCATTCGAACTTACAAAAACAAATTAATTCTATAGAAAATAAAAAATTATAATCTATAAAAACCTATTATTAAGGTAGTTATCTATTTTTTGGTACATTTTTTGCTGTTTATTATATTGTGTAATTCAATACGTTATTTACCAAATTATAATTCCTATTTTACAACAACATAGTCCATTTTTTATCAGACTAAGCATCGATAAAAAAGAAATTAGTCGATTTATAGTCAAAAAAAGAAAATTTTCATTATGCGCTATGGAATAAAGGGATTAATTGCGTTGATTGTATTTTATTTTGTTTTCACAGCATCCACTTGTGTGGAGAAAGCTGAGTTTGGTCCAACCGTAGAGGATTTTACCAAACAAAAGCGAGAAATGCTAGGGGACTTATTAAAAGAGACAATCGAACAAACACCCGAAGAATATACTCTATTAAATAGAAGGTCAAAAAGAGATTCAGTGATTATCACTTACTTGCAAACACTTTATAATCAGGTGACGCAAGAAATTAGACAAGACCGCCAGTCTACTCCTTCTGATAGATGGAACCCTGACAGAAAATGGGAAGTAATCATTTTGAACGATAAAAGTCGATATGCTTTTTCTTTACCCGGTGGGCATTTTTATGTTTCCACAGGTTTTTTGGGAAGCCTAAGTAAAGGATACGAAATCTACTACCTAATGGCATTTGAAGCAACGAATATATCAGGACGGTACTTGGTAGATAATCTACTTTCTGAGTTTAATACCACTACATTATTGGACTTAATCGAAGCAAAAGAAACATCGACTAACCCATCCTTATTAGATATAGCTAAAATTTTAAGAGACGACTTAGCTTTTCAAGATGATGTGATTAAAGAAATAGATAGAAGAACAGGAGAGTTAATTTGCGAGACTTCTATTTTTGATAGATTAGGGATTCAGCCAATTCTAGATGTCATTTCTTCTAATGCGCAAGAACAATATCGAGACACTAGACCATCTTATGCCAATAGAGTCGAATACGTCAATGATCTAAACATAGAAGGATGTGGCACCATTAAGTCCACAGGATTGTACGAAAAAATGGTTTTAAAGAATTTACCGAAATAATAGAGGTGCATTTCATTTTTTCACTTTTTTTATTAAACCCATCCTTAATCCTTCCCTTGAAAAGGAAGGAATGGCGAAAAAATGAAATGTGCCAATAATAGCCAGTAGAAATTTATTCTAATACAACTTGACAGATTACCATTTTTGATAAGTTTTTTATCAATGAAAAGAGGGCTGAAATTAATTTTTCAGTCCTCTTTTTACTTTTAGGAATAGTTCAATAATAAATTTACATTCTTCTACTTGTTCTTTTTCCCTTCTGCTGCGTTAAAAAGCCTCGTCGATGCTGGGCATCGCCTGCGTTTTTTGCCTTGCATAAGAAAAAAATAACTGCGCATAAAAACGCAATTTATTAATGTACCATTCCTTAGTCTGGCGATAATCCCTATTTTTGACAAAAATATATAATGAGCAAAAAAGGAAAACTATACTTAATCCCGACTCCATTGGGAGAAGAAAATGGCGGTCATGTACTTCCTCAATATGTAAAAGACGTTATTCATAATTTAGACCTCTTCATTGCTGAAAAAGCGAAAACTGCCAGACGATACATTAAAACAACAGCGCATCCTAAAGCGATCAGTGAACTTACGTTTTCTGAACTCAACAAACGGATTGACTATATGGAATGGAGTCAATATCTAAAACCTGCTGAAGCAGGAAACGATATTGGGCTATTATCAGAAGCAGGTTGTCCAGGAGTAGCAGATCCAGGTGCTGAAATCGTAAAATTAGCCCATGAAAAAGGAATTGAAGTTGTCCCATTAGTTGGACCATCTTCTATCCTACTAGCTTTGATGGCATCAGGAATGAATGGGCAAAGTTTTACTTTCCACGGTTATCTATCTCCAAAAAAAGAAATTATTGGTAAAGATTTAAAAAGGCTAGAGCAAATGGCTCAAAAGGGGAAACAAACGCAATTATTTATCGAAACCCCGTATAGAAATGGTCAATTGGTAGAACAAGCGTTTAAAGTGCTTTCTAATAAAACAAGGTTTTGCATTGCTATGGATTTGACGTTACCTAATGAATACGTAGTCACTAAAACAATCGGAGAGTGGCGAAAAACTAAGTTACCAGCCTTACACAAGAGACCAGCCGTTTTTCTGTTAATGTAAATTTAAAATTAGTAACTTTTTATAAAGCTTAGCGTCCTAATTAGGAAAGTTAGTTATTAATAAATTAAGTAAACTTTCTCTATAATTTTTAGGTTTGATTAGTAAGTTTCGATTAGAAAAATTGTAGAAAATTATTTTTTCATCAAAAAATTCCAAAAATGGGTGCAGTTGCCGTTGCCAAAAAAAATTTAGAAAAAAAAGGTTTTTTAGATATTGAAATCGATCCAACATTGGATTTATTTGAAGAGATTGAAAAGTTGAAGAAGGAAAAAAACGCCATTATTCTAGCACATTATTATCAAGAGGCCGATATTCAAGATATTGCCGATTACATTGGAGATAGTTTAGGTTTGTCCCAACAAGCAGCCTCTACGGATGCAGATATAATTGTTTTTGCAGGCGTTCACTTCATGGCAGAAACAGCTAAAATGTTATCGCCTAGTAAAAAAGTAATCTTACCCGATTTAAAAGCAGGTTGCTCTTTGGCAGATTCTTGTCCTCCTCATTTATTTAGGAAGTTTAAAGAAAAATACCCAGATCATAAGGTAGTAAGTTATATCAACTGTACAGCAGAGTTAAAGACTTTGACAGATGTATGTTGTACCTCTACCAATGCCATGCATATCATCAATAGCTTTCCAGAAGATCAGCCATTAATCTTTGCTCCTGACATCAATTTAGGTAGATACTTAAAGAAACAGACGGGTAGAGAAAATATGATTTTGTGGAATGGTAGCTGTATGGTTCATGAGATTTTCTCACACGAAAAAATCACTAAACTACAATTACGCCACCCTGAGGCGAAGTTTATTGCACACCCAGAATGTGAAGAACACATTTTAGATATTGCAGATTATATAGGATCGACAAGTGGTTTATTACGATATACCAAGGAGAATCCTGCTACAGAATTTATCGTAGCAACAGAGTCTGGTATTTTACACCAGATGATTAAAGCATCTCCACATAAGACCTTCATTCCTGCACCGCCGAATAACGCATGTGCTTGTAATGATTGTCCACACATGAAATTAAATACTTTAGAGAAGTTATACATCAGCATGAAGTATGAAAGCCCTGAAATTATCTTACCACAATGGGTAATTGATGATGGGGTAAAAAGTATTGATCGAATGTTAGAAATTTCTGCAAAAGCAGGTTTATAATTACTCGTTGACTGATTATTAATTATTTTTGTGTTCATAACGATTAAATTCTATAATGGCACAAAAAAATACAACATATAATACTTCTTTGAAACGGTCTATCGAACAACCTTCGACTGACCGTTTTGTTTTTTCTAGAGTGGTATTTTCATTGCTTCTACTACCCTATCTCAGTTTTTTTTCTTGTGGAGAACCAGAAATTAAACTAACTAGAGCTGATCGAAGAACGATTGATACTTTGGTAAATTATCAATTGGATTCTATCAGTCCAATTCTAGATAGCATTTGTTTGGCAGATAAAACTACTTTTATTCAGAGAGCAGCAGACTCGATTATGTTAGAGCGAAAAAAGAGAGAGGAGCGGCTGCGTTTAAAATCCCCGACAAATAAATAGTTTTTCTCGTCTATCTTTAATGCTTTCTTAACACATTTCCCCACACTTCGTTCGTCTTAAAATTAGTTATGTACCTATTATTGATTTCTATAGTAATCGGCTTGTTTATTGCCATGTTATTTTTGAATATTTACTTTCGAGTAAAAGTGATGAAGACTTACAAGGTACTAGTACAAAATCGAGTGGAATTTGGAGCAAGTCATATTTTCAATGATGAAAAAATGGCAGCAGAAATTTACCCAAGATACCCCGACCAAGTAGAAAATATTAAAACCTTTGTCAATCACATTCGCTACTCAATAAAAATGGCAACTGTTTTAACTACCTTGATTTCTGCTTTTGGAGCAATATTAATGTATTATAGACATGATTAATTTTACGTATAAAATTCATCATTCATAGTTTATAGTTCATCATTTTTATAAACCTATCAAAAATTTAAACCTATGAAAAAGGTATTATTTTTTAGCTTTTTAGCCATTTTTTTTACGAGTTGTTTTGAGATTGTTGAAGAAGTTGATATGAAAGCAGATGGATCAGGAAAGATGATCGTTACTGTAAATATGAGTGAAAGTAAGGAAGATTTGAAGGGGTATATGGATTCTGGAGAAGTAAATGGAATGAATTTACCAGACCAAAAAGAACTGAATAATTACTTAAAACAGATAGAGCAAACCTTAGAATCCGTGAACGGAATGTCAAATGCTGATGCAAAAGCGGACTTTAACGAATTTATATTTACTTTTGCAGCAGATTTTACTAGCGTCAAGGCAATGAATATCGCAGTTAACAAACTGACTAAAGAATTATCTAGAGGTATGATTTCTATTGACAACAAATATGAATATGCCAATGGAAAGTTTGTGAGATCTTTTGGCACCATGTTAAGTGCTGAAGATTACGAAAAATTACCGATGATGCAACGCTTTGTATTAGAGTCCGCTCGAATGGTAAGCATCTATACTTTCAATAAATCTGTAAAAAAGATGAGTAATCAAAATGCAGAATTATCAGCAGGCGATAAAGTAGTAAAATTCAAAAGTACACTTGGTGAAATTGCCAAAGGAACTAAATCTGTACAAAATACGATTAGTTTTTAATTAACTTATTTAGAAAAATACCACATGTTTCTGTTACTAGCTTTTTTTGCACTTTCTATTATTTTTTCTTTTTTATGTTCAATTTGGGAGGCAGTCTTACTGAGTATCACACCTTCATTTATCAACAGAAAAGTACAAGATAAGAGTACTAGTCTAGGACATGATCTACGGGCTTTTAAGAAAGATATTGATCGACCTTTATCGGCTATTTTGACTTTAAATACAATAGCTCACACAGTTGGAGCAATTGGTGTTGGTGCGCAGGCAGCAGTAGTGTTTGAGGATACTCCTTCTATTATGGGTATTCCATCGGAGTCAATCGTAGCTGCAGTTATGACATTATTCATTTTAATCCTTTCAGAAATTATCCCTAAAACGATAGGTGCTAACAAATGGAGATCTTTAGCAGGTTTTACCGTAAAATCCTTGAAAATATTACTTTTCGTCTTAGCTCCTTTTGTTTGGATTAGTCAGCTGATTACTAAAAATCTAAAAAATGATAAACATAAAAGTGTGTTTAGCAAAGCAGATTTAGCAGCTATGGCACAAGCGGGAGAACAAAGTGGGGTATTAGCAGAGAGCGAATCAACGATCATCAAGAACTTACTACGCTTTGAAGAGGTATCTGTTAGAGATATTATGACGCCAAGAACGGTCATGGTCAAAGCAGACGAATCAACTACCTTGATGGAGTTCTATCAAAACAATCAACCATTAAGATTTTCTCGTATTCCAATATTTAGTGAGTCTTCTGATAATATCACAGGGGTTGTTTTAAAGGATGAAATCCTACAGAATCTAGTTGAAGATAAAGATGGAGTCAAATTACAGACATTAAGAAGAGATATTATGGTGGTGAAAGATGATAAGCCATTACCAGAATTATTCGAAGTAATGACTACAGAAAGAGCACAAATCGCTGCTGTTGTAGATAATTATGGATCTTTGGCTGGCTTAGTAACAATGGAAGATGTGTTAGAAACTTTGCTAGGTTTAGAAATTGTAGATGAATCCGATGGAGAAGCAGACTTACAGATATTAGCTCGTAGAAAATGGGAAAATCGAGCTAAAAAATTAGGCTTAATTGAATAATTTAGATCGTCAGGTAAAAGATTAATATTATTAAGACTAGTTTTGTCAACATCTAAATCAGTTGTCCTTCATTAATCCGTTGTATAATAAAAATATACAACGGATTAATGAAGGACAACTGATCCAAGCGTTGACATATTTCTTCTTTATAATATCCATTTTTTATCTGATTATCTATTGTTGCCTAACGTGTCAGACACTTTCAAAGTGTCCGACACGTTGGTTCGGCACTTCTGCTCAAATTTGAATCACCAATCATACCACACTTTTCACTGTGGAGATAATAAAAAAGCCCCATTAGACTTTAAAATCTAATGGGGCTTTTTTTTATCGACTTCTTCCGCCTTCAATTTCATCTAAGTATTCGTCTTTCCCTTCCGTATCTTTAAATTCAGGAATTTTTTCTTCCATCTTTTTCAATTTCGCCCTTTCTTTAGCTTTCCCAAATTCATCCGCTAAGGCCTTCTGAATAGCTTCTTTCTTATACTCACTAAAGGTAAATTCTTTTTTGACCTTCCGTTTATTGGTCGCCACTTCGTAATCTTCAATATTTCCAGCAATATTGAAATAAAGATTAAATAATCCATTCTGCTTTGCAGGGTGAGGTTTTAGATCCGTATCCCTTTTGATTTTTGCCAAGATAACTTGTCCTGCATTTACTTTAACATTATAGTCTATATCATTATTAAACGTATGTTCTCCACTCAGCAACAAGTTTACCGCATTGGTCTGAATAAACATCACAGGAATATAAATTCGCTCATTTTTGATTTCTAACCAATTCTTCATATCTACAAACTTAACATTCCGTAAATCTCTAGGATTAACGTAAGCCGAAAAGTCTTCAAATAATTCAAAATCATTCAGCTCGCCATCAGCAATTTCAATTCCAGCAATTACCCTCAACTCATCATATAGAAATTCACCATTCGCATCCCATGTTGCGCTAACTACCATATTCGAATTAAGCGTTCCTTCGATGTGCTTAGATTGTAAGACTTCTTGGGCAAAGTTTTTTCCTTGTCTAAAGAACTCTTTAGCATCAATATCATTACAAACAATTTTTGCTTTAAATTTTGGTAATTTTTCAAAGTAGCCCGTTCCATCAATATCAAATGAACCACCCATCGCACCAGCCTCTCCCACAATACTCATTTGCTTATTCTTAAATTCTAAACTACCATTAAAACTTTCTCCTTCTACTAAGTCATAATTAAAACTTTCCACCTCCGCCTCAAAAGTACCTTCCAGAAAATTGGTAATCACCTCCTTTCGATGGATATTCTCAATTTTTATAGAATCTACTGCTCCTTCTTTTGGTACGCCCTTGGAAGCAAACATACTAGTAGGCGCTTTAACTTCGGTAATACCAATTAAGCGATCCAAATCCAAATTCTCTGACTTTAGCGTAGCATTGAAACGTAATTTAGCATCTTTACTATTAATGGAATCCGCTAATAAAACTGGTAAAAAGTTACTAGCATAGCCATTAAAAATAATCTCACTGCCTGCCCCTTCAAATTCTAAATCATCGATTTTCAACTCATTATCCTGTAAACTTAAAATACCTTTGTCCAAAACAATTTTTTCATCATTGATAGTCAACGAGGCATTATCAAATTCGACCTTACCACTTGATTTTACTCGATGAATTCTGGAAGGATTAATCATGTCCTCATATTTACCCTCTAAATTCAAATCGCGAATTTCTAGCTCTCCTCTACCATCAGTTATCATAGGGGCATCGAATAACGTATAAATAGAATTTAGTGGCAAAGTACCATCCATTTTCAGTTCAATCGTAGGCTCTTCCAAATTAGTTAATTTTAATTCGGATTCAATCAATTCTCTATTGAAATAGCCTTTAAAATTGTTAATTTCGAAAGTAGAATTTCTACCAGAATGCGTTTTCCCACCTTGGAAATTTGCCGTAAAAGAAACATCTTTCACATTACTGTCTAAACTTTTATGAGTAATTTGACCATCTTCCAATCCAAATTTTAAGTTGACGATAGGTTTTTCTTTTTCATTTAGAATACCTTTCACACTAGCATCAAAGGTAAAATCACCTCTACTAGCAAAGCCTTCTAAGTATTGCAATTCTTCGGGCAATAACTGAATAACAGACTCAATATTTCCTGTTTTTGAAGTTATCTCTAAGTCAAATTCCGTTGAAGTAGAATGAGGCTCTACTATCCCAAAAACATTAAATATATTTTTAGCCACCGCCAATTCTACCTCTTGAAACTCATAAAAATTGTTTTTTAGATCTACATATATTTTTGCTTCATAGCCTAAATCTTTTCCTACTAAATATCGCTGAGCATCAAGTTCTACAAAGTTGGAATAGATATCCGCATTGCTCGTCAAAGAAAACTGATCATTATTAAATTTTCCAGAAAAATTAGCCTCCTCTAACTGGAGTTTCATTTCTTGCTTTGATTGCTCATTAACATAAATCAGTTCAATATCTTTTAATATTGCCTCATCTAAGGAGAGGGCAAAACTCCGTTCCATAGATGCTGCGTTATTCTTAGCAGGTTTAGTAATATAATAATTCGCCTTCCCTTTCCGATTGATATCAACGAACAAAGCACCATCTTCTATTTGTATAGATTTAACCTTCAAGTTAGATGTCAACAGACCAAAAAGTCCCATTGTAAAAGACATACTTTTTGCCTCTAATAGAACGCCTTTGCGACTATCTGGTAAGACTACATTCTGTAAGTCTGCATTCACATTAGGAAAGCCCTTGATCAAAGAAAGCCTAAAACTCTCTACTTCTAAATCATCCACTAACTCTTTATTAATCTCTGTCACCAACTGCTGCCCTATCTCATCTTCAAACATAATGGCAATGACAATAGAGGCGATGAAAAGAAAGAAAAGAGCGATACCTAACCAAATTGCTATTCTTTTAAGGATATTCATTTACAGGTGAGTTATACTTTTTTTGAGGAAAAATGGCTTATATTCTTGTAAAAGAGGTTTCGTGTTTTTTTGTTCTATACTGGACATGTAAAATTAACGTAATTTAGATATTGGTTTGGTGTGCTAGTGGTATTTTTTATTTTTTAGTTTTTTTTTAGGATTAGACTTGCTTTATATTTTTAGTTCCTATATATTTGCACTCGCTTTTGAAGTAAAGCAAAAATAAATAATTTCGGGTGATTAGCTCAGTTGGTTCAGAGCACCTGGTTTACACCCAGGGGGTCGGGAGTTCGAGTCTCTCATCGCCCACAAAAATTTAAGCTCTTACGTTCATTCGTGAGGGCTTTTTTTATGTCCACTTACCTTATATTATCACTCATACCTAGAAAAGGGCGAAACACTATAATTTTGCACAACTCAGAGAGTTGTGTTACTTTCGATGATAAGCCGTCACACAACTCTCTGAGTTGTACCCAAAATCATTACTTCATCACGAACTAGATATTAGCAAACTTATTATTGTCCATGCGAAAAATAGTACTAGTCACCTGCGTAGCTCCTAAAAAGAAAATAAAAGCTCCTGCTAAAGATCTATATCAAGGAAAGCTATTTGAGCAACTAATGGAATTTGCCCACGCTCAAAATCCAACAGCAATATTTATTCTTTCTGGAAAACATCACCTATTAGACTTAGACACCGAAATTGCGCCTTATGACGTAAATCTAAATAAGGTTTCCGAAGAGGAATTAAAAAACTGGTCAACAAAAGTATTAGAACAGTTGAGAAAGAAAGGCTGTAATTTAAAAGAAGACTATTTCTACATCTTAACCAATGATGTCTATAGAAAATACCTAGTCGAAGAGATAAAGCATT
>CALDTJ010000160.1 GCA_937924145.1 uncultured Saprospiraceae bacterium | reverse complement strand
AATTTAATGGTAATTGGAAGTGGTTTTGCATTTGGTGTATTTTGGCAAAGTTTCTTTAAAAATAGATACGCTTTTTACTTATCGGTTCTATTGTTTTTATTCATCGCTCCGACTATACCTTCTTTATATTTCACAGCGGGTAAAAACGCTTTAATTTTTTCTTTTTTTTATTGGTTTTTAATTCTTGCATTACTCCCTCAATTACTGGGTAGCAATAGTATTTTATCTTTTAGAAAAGGCGGGGCATTTACATTTTTAGTCGTTATAGCTTTCCTTTTTCACTATTCGGTTATATTTATTTTTCCAATTTTAGGAGGCTTATTTTTAGCTCAATTCATTAGAGATGTTAGAATAGAAAAAGGGACTATATTCAAGAAGTATTTAGGAGGGATTAGTGGCTTGGTGTTACCAGGGGTGTTATTTGGATTGTTTGCTATCCACCAACTGAAACAAGCTAATCAAAACGAGAAAAATAATTTGTTTTATGCTAAGACAACATTAGAAGTAGAGCAAAAAAAGAAAGCTAAATCATTAGGTCAGATTAGTGACCAAAAAAAGAAAGAAGCACCTAAACAGAAAGAAAAAGTCAAGAAGCGCACATCTGTAACTAAAGATAAAGCACCTAGCGTCCAACAAAAAGAATCGAAGATTATTGAGACTTCAGTAACTAAAGATGGGGAAGAGCAAAAAAAGACGAAGGATAAAAAAACAAAAAAGCAAAAGCGGGAAAGTGAAATTTTTCTACCTACACCAACTTATTTGAATACAGCTTTTAGTGATTTACTAAAGAATAATTCAAAGGAGTATTCCTTATTTAAATACCCAATAATTAGCAATTTTACAGGCATTTTATTGCTCTTATTCTTCTTTTTTACCAATAGAAAAAAAGAGGTTTCGATAGTGTTGCTATTCGCATTAACAATTCTGATTTTAAACAACTCGAATATTTATAATCTGGTCCTTTATACCGAAGTATTATTTTTTATGATCCCTCTGTTGAGTGCAGGTTTTTTCCTTAACTATTTTGTCGAAGTAATAAAAAAAGATAAGCAGTATGTATATCTCTTTTTAACAATTTTGACCATCATAGCTGCCCAACAAGCTATCACTTTGAATAGTAAATATTATGAGTATCAATATTATAGTACGCTTACTAAAGCAGACTTAAAAGCATTTGATTTTATTGATGAAAATTTGATTGGAAAAGGGCATTTTATTCCTATCAATGTTTCGAATCTCAGTCGGTCTGTACCGGCTCAAGGAGATGGTTCCCTATATCTCAGTTTATCTAAAACAGAAACGCTATTATCCTATGTGCCGAGCCAAACTATGTCAATTACAAGTGCCGATTTTGTTGGACTAAGGTGGCTTTTTAAAAGCTGGAAAG
The DNA here is from genome assembly GCA_937924145.1 of uncultured Saprospiraceae bacterium. Lineage (GTDB taxonomy): Bacteria > Bacteroidota > Bacteroidia > Chitinophagales > Saprospiraceae > JAFMDF01. The sequence goes on along the minus strand of CALDTJ010000160.1, from coordinate 3,503 downwards.
ATAATGCGCAAAGTAATGAGCAAAGTTTTATTGGTCGCCTTAAACGCTTCGATATAAAATATTTATACAGTGGCGCTTTCGTTCCTTGGGGACGACAAATACCGATAGAAAGATTAAAGAATAGTCCTAATTTTTCATTGATTTACGATAAGGAAGGCGTACAAATTTTTGAGATAAAATAAGCATGAATAATTCTATCCTAACCAATAAAAAATTGGTCATTTTTGATGTAGACGGTACACTGTATTTGCAAAAAGGCTTGCGTAAGCAAATGATGTCTGAGATGCTCAGGTATCACCTAATACGACCTCACAAATGGGTGAATTTGCCGATTATTATGGGGTATCGAAAAATCAGAGAGGCCGCAGGAGATACAGATTTTGGCCCAGTTAATATGGAAAGGCATTTTTGTGAAAAAATTGCAAAGCAATATTTTTGTTCTCCCGCCTATGTATCAGCTGTTATCCAAACTTGGATGCAGGACAAACCCTTACCTTTCTTAAAAAATCATCAATATAAAGGTTTGTCTGAATTATTAGCTTGGATAAAAACAGCGGGGATAAAAACAGCGGTTTATTCAGATTTACCAGCTTTTGGAAAACTAAAAGCACTAGGTTTAAAATTTGATTTAGTAGTAGATTCTACGATGCCACAAATAAACGCCTTGAAACCTCAACCCAAGGGTTTAATTCATATTTGTAAGGAGCTAAATATCAGTATTTCAGACGCTATTTTCGTTGGAGATCGGGAAGACAGAGATAAAGCCTGCGCAGAGCGAATCCAAATGGATTATTTGATCGTTACTAAAAATGATTCTTTTTACTTAGACTTAATGAAAAGAGAGCATCGCTTAAAAGAAATTAATGAAAGAATATATTAAAATAGCACGGTTAGATCACTGGTTCAAGCAGATTTTTATGCTGCCAGGGATTGTTTTCGCCATTTTCTATACTAAAAATTATACGAATATTGATTGGATAACGTTAGTTGTAGGTGTATTTTGTGTATGCTTTATAGCCTCCGCCAATTATGTAATTAATGAGTGGTTAGATGCAGAATTTGATAAATTTCATCCTTTAAAAAAGAATCGACCGTCAGTTTTGGGAGGTATCAAATTACAAGGAGTGATTATAGAATATATTATACTGGCAGCGTTGGGGTTAGGGATAGGCTATACCATCAATTTTCCGTTTTTTCTAACGCTATTGGTCCTGTTGATTATGGGTGCTTTCTACAATATTCAACCAATCAGAACCAAAGATCGGCCCTATCTAGATGTTATTTCTGAATCGGTCAATAATCCACTTCGACTGTTGTTAGGTTGGTTTTTAATTGTTGATAATGTGATTCCCCCAGGTAGTTTACTATTAGCATATTGGGGTGGTGGTGCTTTCTTAATGGGGATCAAACGATTTGCGGAATTGCGCTTCATAGATGATAAAACGACTGCAAGTTTATACCGAAAATCTTTTGCTTATTATACGGTAGATCGACTACTGGTATCTACAGTGATTTATGCCTTAGTTTCAGCCTTCTTTTTAGGCATATTTTTAGTTAAATATCGAATAGAGTACGTGGTATGTTTTCCTTTTATAGCAATTATTTTTGGTTATTACCTGAAAATTGGTTTAAAGGAAAACTCCGTTGTTCAGCGTCCCGAAAAATTATACCAAGAAAAGAATTTGTTTTTCCTTATTTCGTTTGTGACCATCCTTTTTTTAGTACTAACCTTTGTAGATTTATCTTTTCTAAGAGATATGGTTAATAAGGATTTTATTGAGATATAATCTTTTCGAATTGTTCCGCTAGGTATTTTGTGAAAATTCTAGCTCCCGCCTCATTTAAATGCACATCATCCGAAGAAAGTTCAGCTTGATAAAATGCTGGATATTTCTTCGAATCTCCCAGTTCTATTACATTTTTAGTTGGTAATTCTGCTGTAATTGCTAGGGCTTCGCCATATTGAAAAGCAATTCTTGGAGGAATTAAAAATATTAGATGAATACCTTTTTGCTCGGATGCGTCGATCAATTCTTTGATGCGTTGAAGATGAAAGTTGTTTAAATATTGTTTTAAATTAGGTTCAGAGAAATAGTGCTCAGATAAACCTCTTTGCATTGCTAGTCCTGCGTAATTATCAAAATTGGCATTCATCGGTCCAAAACCTTTTTGAGCTACCATATCAATTGTGGGTAATTCTTTTTGTGGGTTTAAGTGGGCTAAAGTAAGATTCTTATTGCAATAATTCATGATATAAAAAAATAGCAAGCCTGCTTTTTTCTGAATGGAATAGTGGGAATCTTTTAGATAATTGAATGCAAATTTTACATTGCTAAAATTACACCAATAATAATTTCTTTTGGTTCTGATTTTGCTCCATTCGATGGACAATAAACTGTTTAATTCTATAAAGACATAATCGAGTTGTATATCGTCTCGTTGTAATAAATGCTCATATAGATAATAGACCTCTGGCGTATTGACATAAGGCGCACCTAAATTGATGGATTTAACGCCACTACTTTCCATCAGCGCATCCAATTGGACTGGATTGACTTGGCTAAGTGTTTTACTCGAACCAATAAAAGCAGTATTAAATTCCGTTTTATGTGCTTCTAAATATTGGAACTTATCTTCATATATTTCATTGCCCCAATAGGGATTATCCTTGACTAAAAAAGAGCATTGAATCAGAATGACCCAAAGGGCTAATAGGAGTAATATATTTCTAAAAAAATTTGCCATTATACATTTTCAAATTAAGTTTTAACAAATATTTCTTGTTCTTTAAACCACAAAGAAACAAAGGCCACAGAAGAGTTTTCACAAAGAGGAAGTTCACTTTGTGAATTTCCTTTGTGTACTTTGTCTCTTTGTGGTTTAAAAAAGAGGGTATTAGGTTGCGTGTATTTTTACCCCTAATTGTTACAGACTCATCTGATTTAGTTAATTTTTAATATGAAAAAGTCTATTTAGTATTTATTTTTTCTTGTTTCTAAAATTGAAAATAGACAAATTCTTGCTGTTTGCCCTCAAAGGCCAATATCAGAAAAATGACTAAGCAATAGATGGACCAACGATATATTTTAGGAACAAGAGCCTCATCGAATTCCAAACCGTGTTGTTTGTTTTTTTGAAACCATTCTACTACAAATAAAAGGACCAAATTAAAGGCTAATGGGATACTTAAAACAGCGATGGGTTCTATCGCCCAACTAGAAAATAATTGCCCTAGATAGCCGAGTGCATGTTCAATATTTTTTGCTCGAAAAAAGACTAAACTAAACATCCAATAGAGCATTGTAATTAACCAGCCTCCTATAGCGAAAACCTTTTTTGGTAGTTTCTTTCTTAATTTTTTTCGTCGTTTTCTACTAAACAACTCAATAACCAACATTAAACCATGCAAAAGACCGTAAACAATAAAATTCCAATCGGCACCATGCCATAAACCAATAATACCAAAGGTGATGAATAATGCCCATAGAATACCTGCCGTACCC
>CALDTJ010000159.1 GCA_937924145.1 uncultured Saprospiraceae bacterium | reverse complement strand
AAAGCAGAAATAGAAACAGCCAAACCTCTTACAGAAAAGGCTTGGCTGCTTAAGCAATTAGCGGAGTTGTAAGATTTTATTTATAAAATTAAATTATGAAACAGACGACTGTAGATGTAACTAGCATTATTCATACGATGGATGAGGCAATAGCAGATTTAAAGGAAGGAATACCCACTGCCAAATTATCTAAAAAGGCAAAAAAAGAAATTCGAGAAGAATTAGAAGAGGCAATTGCTTTAGCAGAAAAATTAAAGAAGAAAATAAAATAGAAACAGCCAAACCTCTTACAGAAAAGGCTTGACTGCTTAAGCAATTAGCAGAGTTATAAAATTTATCGCTCTAAAATTACAGGATCACCATCCACTTTCACTCGACTCCGATCATCTATTCGTTGTCGGAGCGTATCGGAAACTGCTAGAGAGGCTTTTGAACTAATCGTTGCTTTCACATCAGCAATATCTACGGCAAAACGTTCTCCGTCCAAAGTCGCTTTATTATCCAAATAAGCTGTTAACTTACCGCCTTTGCCCCTAATATCTAGCTCATTTCTGCCCTCTAATTTTACTGTCAAATCGACTACATCTACATAAGCTTTTACTTCAGAAGAATAACCTTCATTTCGGATCGACATAATAGGTTCTTTAAAGCCTTTAATCTGTGCATCATCGGTATTTTCCAAATCAATTTCGGTTAAAGAAGGCATTGTAATATATAATCTTACAGGTGATTTAGTCGATTTTAAATTAGTAGATACTTTTAAAACATCATCGAATTTATCTACGTCTATTTTTCTGAGATATTGATCTCTTCCTGTTAGCTTAACCGAGTATTCATCGCCTTGACTAATCTCTATTTTCATCTTTCCATCAATATGTACTCTAGAAAAATTGTTATATTTATTACCAAAATCATAATCAGATTTTTGATGTTCCTCGTGAATTCCCTCCCCTAATAAACCTACCTTACCCATTTTATAAACTTCCCCATTGTCATCTGCCCAAAATAGGTGATGGTGGTCATCATCATTGTCAATGTAATCAATCATCCACCCTCTAGTATTTCCCAAGTTATTGAATTGGATAGACTTCCCTTCCGGTACTTTTAGCGTCAAATTGACATGCTGTGCTCTCCATTTTTCTCCCTTATTTAATAAAAAGTAAGGTTGTATATCCAGTTTATTATCAGTGATTTTTACTTCATGTTGAATACTTTTAGCTAAGCTTTTTGCCTCTCTCAATCCACTGCCTCTAGATTTTGTTTCTTGAATCAAGACAAATTCATCGTCTTCCGACTTCTCGATACTTAAATGAACTGTTTCATTAACTAGAGCATCTTCCGCTACTTTTAACATTCCACCAGGCCCTAATTGAATCCATGCATCATCGTAAGGGTTATCCGTATAGTTTATTTTTAAAATATCATCTTTAACCGTAAAACGTTCAGAACTTTGGTGCGCCTCTGCGCCCATACTAAATTGACTCGCCACAAAACTTGCTATACCAAACATACTAATCGCATTCAGAATAAAAAATGCTAATAAACCGCCTTTCCAACGTACTCGGAATTTAGTGTTGAAGATCATTCGACTAGCTAAGAAGATCAAGGAAAGAATGGGAATACCTACAAAAATGGCTAGATTGAAAATGAATAGACCACCTAGCATTGGTTGTTGTGGTAAAACGAATTGTAGGAGTGGAAAGCCAACGAAAAAGCTGATTATTGACGCTAGCCAAATAGCGGCGAGCGCAATAATCAGTGCGAATCCTACGATGAAAATAAGCGGTTTGGCGATGACACCTAATAGTTCGATGCCCGCCTTTATGCCTTTACCTAAAAATCGGAATGCATTGTTGACTCCATCTTTAAGCTCTTCTGTTTCTGCGAAATTTTTTTTTTTGCCCGTCCCGTCCCAATTTTCGGTCATCTCTGTAATTTTTTCTCCAAAATTGCCGACCTCTTCTTCTATCACCTTCGCCATATTAGAGATATTGATGTCCGCTCCACGCATAGCCAATCGATCACTAGAAGTTTTTGCCTCCTTTAAAATCGACCATAAGATGATATAGGCAGGCAATCCAACACCACCAGAAATAGTAAACAAAATAAAGCCAATACGTACCCAAAGTGGGTCCGCAATACCAAAATAAGCAGCAATACCCGAACAAACACCACCAACAACTTGATCTTCAGGATCACGCATTAAGCGTTTACCAGTTTTATATTGTTGTTCGTTTCCAGCAGTTTTGCGACTACTTTTGTGCGCTGTATCTTCTTTAAAATCCGCCATGGGTTCAGCACCAAATTCCTCTGGTGTGCCCATGATGGTAATGGCCTCTTTGACCATTTTTAAGGTAACAATCGGGTGATTTCCCAAGCTTTCTTGGAATAATTCTGCTATACGGGTTTCAATGTCTGAGGTGATTTCTTCATAACCTTCCGAATGTTGAAAATGGTTATGAATAGTTTTTAAGTAACCAGACAAATGCTGATAGGCATTATCGTCAATCGTAAATGCGTAGCCACCTAAATTTATATTGAATACTTTATTCATCGTTTTTTATTTGAAGTTGATGATTGGTTTTCTCTCTAGACTTACGAAGATAATAAAAGGTCGTAAGTCTTTGTTTATGAATTGATTAGGCTGATTTAAGGTGTCAGACACTTTGAAAGTTTGGGACACCTTAGGTCAAGCCGTCGGGTTTTACACTATTCTTTTTTAACTGCTCTTTTACGAGTCGTTTTTTTCTTTTTGGCAAACATCGTCGTTGCATTTACAGTGGCTACTAAATCATGCCATGTTTCCAATAATTCTTCTAAAAATTCTCTACCTTGTTCAGTTAAAGTGTAATACTTCCTCGGTGGTCCTTTTTGCCCCTTTTCAGATTCTCGCCACGAGTATGTTAAAATACCTGAGTTTTTAAGGCGAGTTAATAAGGGATACATCGTTCCTTCTTTAACTATCAATTTTGGTTTAGAATTTTTCAAGTGTTCTATAATATCGGAAGGATAAGCCTCCTTCTCGGCTATGATGGATAGAACACATAGTTCCAAGATTCCTTTTCTCATCTGTGCTTTTGTATTTTCGATATTCATACTACAAATATAAGGTAATACCACAATACTATGCAATACATAATAAAAGGTTATACCCTGTATTTTCTATTAACAGGTATTATTTTTCGATAAAAGGATGAAAAAAATTGGCTAAATGCATGAATTGAGTGTTTAAAATAGATCGACCAAAGCCTATTTTATTGCTTAAATTTCGATTAATCGCACTAGTTAACGTTTGTTTTTTGCTTAAAAGGACCTAATTTTAGAAAAGAAATATTGTAAACAATCCCAAATGCCTAATTATTTAATCCTCTTTTTTTTATTGACCTCTTCGCTCCTGACCGCCCAATCAGCAGCCACTCTTCAGGTCCAATTCGGCATTGAAAACAATAAAATAGTAGTAACAGACGCTACTTTTGAAAGTGAATTAACTTATCCTGCCGACACTAAAACACAATTAGTCACGCTTATTAATACTGGTTTTGCCATTTTAGATTCGCTTATTCGAAACGATTCTATTCAATGGTGTGTCAACCAAACTTGTTATTCCTTAGAAGATTTCTCTACGGATTATTTAATATTAACCGAAGAAGACGGGGAAGTAGAAGAAGTGGTTAATAATTATTTTGACAATCTAGAAGATTGGGATTTAAGAGACTTATTCGAGGAGTATCTATTTGATGCTTTACAGACTAATGTTTTGAATGGAACACCCTTAACCTTGATCGGGCAGGAGTTTGAAGATGAGGAATATGAAACGTTTAACTTTATTTTTCCAGTAAAGCCGCCGATTCAAGTGGAAAAAATGAATGTTTTATGGTTAGATAAAGATACCTTAAAAACTAAAACAAAGAACCGCTTATTAAA
>CALDTJ010000158.1 GCA_937924145.1 uncultured Saprospiraceae bacterium | reverse complement strand
GGTTGTCGCAACTTTTGCAATAATCTGTTAATCAGTGTTCTAACTCGTTAGTTTTTTTGAAAATTTCAGTTCCCACAAAATTGTCATCAAAGGGTATTCTTCTAAGGCGCAACAGCAATATCAACGCTTAGATCAGTTGTCCTTCATTTATCCGTTGTATATTTTTTTTTGTACAATGGATAAATGAAGGACAACTGATCTAAGCGTTGACAAAACTAGTTTTAAGAGTATCCATTTTCTATCTGACGCTCTGAAAATTGCTGTGTGGGCTGTCTGAAATTATGACAATGCCCTACTCCCCTATCGAAGAAAAAATAATCGCTAAATATTTTAAGTTTTATGCCACCTTTACAACTAAATCTGAGAAATCCCTTACCTTGCTTAAGTTTGAAAATTAGATACATCGAGTACTTATTAACCATTAAGAATCAAGTTTAATGTTAAAGCAACGTCTTTTATATTTTAGTCTATTTGTCCTATTTTGTCAATGTCAAACAGTCAATCAATCAATGACTGTCTCCAAAATTAAAACTCAACCTGTGGATTTAGTAGAACCATTGGTAGATGCTGCCAATTCTCGTTGGTTCTTTTTCAATTCTGCTACTCGCCCATTTGGAATGGTTAATTTGAGTCCAGATATGGTTATCAATGGAGCTTGGAATTCGGGATATCGCTATAATCAAGATACCATTCGGTGTTTTAGTCATGTCCATGCTTGGCAATTATCTGCTATTCCAGTTTTACCCACTACAGGAGATTTTAAAGGGTATATGGGATCAGATAATTATGGGTCTAAATTTTCTCATGAAAAAGAAACCGTTAGAGCAGGGTATCATCAAGTCTACTTAGAAGATTATGGCATTAATGCGGAATTAACAGCTACCACAAGAGTTGGGTTTCATAGGTACACTTTTCCAGCATCTGCTAAAAGCCATATTCATGTAGATTTTTCCACTTTTCTAGGGCCAAATGATACTAGAAGTGGCTATGCTAAAAAAATAAGTAACACTCAAATTGAAGGCTATGGTTTGATGGCAGCTACTAGGCGTCGCCCAAAAGATACCTACGTTTATTATGTGATTCAATTTGATAAAGCATTTGATTCATTTGGTGCTTGGAAGGATGGACAATTAGTGGAAGGCAATTCGATAGAAGGCGCAAAAACGGGTGCGTATGTTAGTTTTGCTACCAAAACGAATGAAAAACGCTTGATGAAAGTTGGTATTTCCTACGTCAGTATCGAACAAGCACGTTTAAATTTAACGACAGAACTAAATCATTGGGATTTTGATAAGACCGTTGAGGCTGCTCGAACTGACTGGAATAATTGGTTGAGCAAAATTGAAATTGAAGGTGGAACAGACACAGAACAACGTCGATTTTATACTGATTTATGGCATGCTCTACAAGGTCGTAGGATTTTAAGTGATGTCAATGGAAAATATTGCGATATGACCCGTGATGAACCTCGAATTGGTCAAATTCCATTGGATACGAAGGGCGCACCTAAATTTAATCATTATAACTCCGATTCATTTTGGGGTGCTCAATGGACTTTAAATACGCTTTGGCATTTAGTCTATCCAAAAGTAAGTGAAGAATTTGTGAATTCGATGCTATTGATGTACGAAGATGGCGGTTTAATTCCTCGTGGACCGTCGGGCGGTAATTATACTTATGTGATGACAGGGGCCTCCTCTACCCCATTCATTGTCAGTGCTTATATGAAAGGTATTCGAGGTTTTGATGTAGAAAAAGCCTACGATGGTTTGGTGAAAAATCATTCGGAAAAAGGTATTATGGCAAAGGCAGGTTATGAGCATAATACTTTAATTGGTGGTGGTATGTCGCATTATTTGAGCAAGGGATATATCCCCCACCCTTTAGGAGAATTGGCGTTTGGATATCATAAAGATGGTTCGGGACAGACCTTAGAAAATGCTTATCAGGATTGGACTTTGGGGCAATTGGCAAAGGTGCTAGGAAAAGATAAAGATTATGAGATTTATAACAAAAGAGGACAAAATTATCGAAATCTTTGGAATGAAGAATTGGGCTGGATGTGGGTCAAAAATAAAGATGGTAATTGGGAAAAAGATGTGGATATTTTGCGCTACGACCATGGCTGGGTAGAAGCAAACGCTGCACAATCCACTTGGTTTGTTCCGCAAGATGTCAATGGTTTAATTGAACTAATTGGTGGTGAAAAAGCTTTTGTTGAAAAATTAAATACCTCCTTTGAGTTGGCACAAAAGCATGACTTCACCTCTGCCAAAAGTCATGATAAGGGGGAACAAGCTGAAAACCGTAGGAAGTATTTAAATTATGGTAACCAGCCTTCTATGCAAACGGCTTACTTATTTAACTACGCCAACGCACCACATTTGACGCAATATTGGAGTCGTCAAGTGATCGAAAAAGTGTATAGTGGAATTTCTCCTGATTATGGATATAGCGGTGATGAAGACCAAGGTTTAATGGGGTCTCTAGCTGTTATTATGAAAATGGGATTGTTTTCTATGCGTGGTGGTACAGCGGTTGAACCTACCTATGATTTAGGGAGTCCCATTTTTGATAAAATCACGATTCATTTAGATAAAAATTATTACCCTGGCGATCAATTTATTATTGAGGCCAATAATAATTCTGCTGAAAATTTATATATAAAATCTGCCCTTTTAAATGGAAAACCTTTGACTCAGCCTTTTTTCTACCATAAGGATTTAGTTAAAGGCGGGAAGTTATTTTTGGAAATGGCTAAAGCACCTACTTCAAACTAAAAACTACGGAAATTAAGTACATACCTCGCTTCAGCTGCGTAAAGTGCCATAATTGAGTATAAAATGCGTATTGGCACAACCTAGTGGTTCAAGTCATAAATCCTTGACAAGTTAAATCGGCGTCTTTTTCCGTTATGCTTCGTTATTTTTTTATCAAAGAGCTACGGCTATTCTCTAAAAAAATGCCTAGCCTAACGAAAAAATACACTCGATTAAACTATCAATTACTTATGA
>CALDTJ010000157.1 GCA_937924145.1 uncultured Saprospiraceae bacterium | reverse complement strand
TGATTACTCGCCAAACCAACTTCTCCGCCAACCTAGTAGCCTTCTGCCGTCATCTTCGACAGTATGACTTCATTATCGGCCCATCCGAAGAACAAGATGCCCTACTTGCCATCAACTTAGTAAATCCCTTTGAATCCACGGATAACCTACAATTGTGCCTACAAGCTACTTTGTGTCGTACCCCTTTCCAACTTCAACAATTTCCTAAGTTATATGAAAATTACTGGAAGGAATTAGACCGAGCAGTCGATAGCAAAACGACCGATAAGGAAGAAGAGAAAGCTCAATCAACTAAGCAAAGTGAAAAACAGCCTAGCCTGCAAGCCTTAAAGAGTTGGTTATATGGCAATAAAAACAAAGAAACTTTGGAGACTGCCACTTATTCTGACGGTGGTTTTGGAAATGCAACGGAACAAGTCGCCTTTTCAACTGATGAAATGAAAGAGGTTTTTCAATTGGTACAAAAACTAGTGCAGAAGATCGCCAATCGTAGAAGTCGTAGATACCAAAACACTAAGAAAAAAGCAATTTTAGATATTAAAAAATCCATCCGAAAGAATATCGTACGCAATGGAGAAATCGTCGATATTTTATATAAAAAGAAAAAGAAAGACAATATCAAAGTGGTGCTACTTTGTGATGTAAGTCGAAGTATGGAACTGTACAGTCGCTTTTTTATTCAATTTATGTATGCTTTTCATTCCCTTTTTCCGAAGGTAGAGACTTTTGCTTTTGCGACTTCCTTGCATCATATTTCAAAAGAACTCAATAAAAAATCGATCAATAAATCTTTGCAGGAGGTGATTAATAAGATTCCTGATTGGTCGGGTGGGACTAAGATTGGTGCGTCTTTGCAGCAGTTTAATGAAGAGTTTGGGCATAGGTATTTGACTTCCAAAACTTTAGTGATTGTGTTGAGTGATGGTTGGGATACGGATGAAGTAGATTTGGTTGGCGATAACATGAAAATGATCCATCGAAAGGTTTTGAAAGTTTTATGGCTGAATCCATTGGCGGGAAGTGGAGATTGGCAGCCTGAGGTGCGTGGGATGAAGGCGGCTTTGCCTTATGTGGATGCGCTTTTGCCTTTTCATAATGTGGATAGTTTGCGAGAGGTGATTCGCGGATTGAAGATCTGATTTAGTCGTAGCTTAAACCTAGTCGCTCTAATTTAGATGTTGACAGTTTTCCCCACGGATAGATAAATTTACGGATTTAGGTGTTGACTGCTAGACGTTGACTACTAGATGTTGACAATTCTGGTTATTTGTAATTATTCAATAGTTGACGAAATAATCTGTTCGTACCACCGCTTTGATATTTCTCCTCTTTGGTAATAGCCTTCTACATCTCTGAAATCGCCTATTTTTCCATAATTTTCTGTTTTGATTAGATTTCCTTTTTGGTCATAATATTTCCATTCGCCTACTCTGATTCGCCATTCTCGATAGTTGCCTTCTGCGGCTAGTTTACCATTGGGGTGATATTTTTTGATGGGCCCTTTTACTTTGTTTTGTTGATAAGTGCCTATTTCTTTATAATTTCCATTTTCATAATAATTGATCCAAGTACCCTGTCCAATTCCGTCTTGAAAATCTTGATAACTTTGGTAATTACCATTTGGATATTTGGCGTATAAAACACCAGTATACGGTTTGTCTGCACCTTTGGCAAAGTAGCGATAAGTGCCATCTACATATTTTCCTTCTGCGGCACTCATAGAAATAGCGGTTGGTTCAGATTGACCATTTAGATACCCAAAAGTACTCAAGAAAAACAAAGTGAAAAGATATTTCATAATTTTAGATTTTAAAGAAGTAAACAAACATCAAGAGGTGAGTTTGTTGTATTCATCTCGAATGACGGACTTTACCATGTTCAAACCAGATAAAGCACCGCCCGAAATAAAGCGCATCCAATAATTCCTTTTTAAACTCATTTGATCCATAATTTGTTCTGGACCATATCCTTTTTGATGCCAATTGCTCACTTCTTGATAAAAATTTTGTAAAAAAGTTAACTTACGAAGTAAGTTAACTTTTGGATCTTTCATCTTTGGATTATGTGCACAAAAAAGGTATTCAAAATCTAAAGTCAAGACCTTTTTTAAAGAGCTGATTTGTTGAGCAATACTTTCATTATCCATACAAAATTTTATGTAATCGTAGATGTACAAATCAGCGGAGAATAGCCAACCTTCATTTGGTTCGTACAAAGCGACCATATCTCTAGCATGACCAGGGATCGGAATTAATTGAAAGGTATATTTGTTGGTACTTATTTGATTATCAATAGGTTGGATGTTGTTGTTTGATTCAGTTTTACCCCATAATAACCATTGGCTAAAAGAAATACTGGGTGGGTTTTTCATGATCTCCGTACAGAGCGATGACGCGTATGTAGGAACTTGAAAATGCTTTTGTAAAGCTACTAAATTGCCATTGTGATCTTCGTGATGGTGGGTAATGAAGATTTGCTCTACGGGCAATTTTGTTAGATGTGATAGAATCATTTTTCGAGCATTGCTATGCCCTGTATCAATCAATAAGCCATCTACAAAGTAAACGTAGACCAGCATTTTGGGTGTGCCGTAAAGCGAGGAGCCAAATTGGAAACCTTGGATGGGAGGATGGTTGAAGAGGTTGGTGATGTGCATAGCTGGCTATAAAAAATAAAACCCTTAGCTTAATCAAAAACTAAAGGTTTTATTTTTATGAAGATTATATTTTAACTGACTCTTTCAATCACAATAGAACTAGCACCACCGCCACCATTACAAATAGCTGCACAACCAATAGTCGCATCCTTCGTCTGCAATACGTTATTCAGTGTAGTAACAATTCTAGCACCTGATGCACCTAATGGATGTCCCAAAGAAACAGCTCCACCATGTACATTCACCTTATCAATAGGCACATCTAACACTTGATTAAAAGCTAATGGAACAACGGAGAAAGCCTCATTGACTTCAAAGTAATCCACGTCAGCCATCGTCATTTTCGCTTTTTTCAATGCTTTTGGTGCTGCTTTAGTTGGTGCAGTCGTAAACCATGCTGGTGCCTGTGCTGCATCTGCAAAGGACAAAATCTTTGCGACTGGCTTTAAACCATATCTTTTTACTGCGGCTGCACTCGCTAAAATTAATGCTGATGCTCCATCATTGATAGTAGAGGCATTGGCAGCGGTTACCGTACCTCCTTTAGAGAAGGCTGCTCTTAAATTTGGTATTTTATCAAATTTCACTCGCTTGTACTCTTCATCTTCCGTCATTAGGATCGGTTCCCCTCTTCTTTGTGGAACAGGGACGCCTACAATTTCATTAGCGAAAGCTCCACTATCTGTGGCTGCTGCTGAGTTTTTATAAGATCGAATCGCATAAGCATCCTGATCTTCTCTAGAAATTTTATATTTCGTAGCGGTTTTATCGGCAAATACACCCATCGCTATTTCATCATAAGGATCAAACAAGCCGTCTTTGTGCAAACCATCAATCAACTCGGCGTTGCCATATTTATAGCCATATCTTGCTTTTGGTACATAATAGGGGACGGCTGACATATTTTCCATACCACCTGCGACCATAATATCTCCATGTCCCAATTGGATAGCTTGTGCGGCAAACATGATTGCCTTCGCACCAGAAGAACAGACTTTATTGATAGTTGTACATGGTACTGTGTTTGGAATACCTGCTGCTAAAGCAGACTGACGTGCTGGTGCTTGTCCCAAATTAGCGGAACACACATTACCCATAAAGACTTCTTTGACTTTTTTAGGGTCAACGTTCGCTTTTTCTAAAGCACCTTTGATAGCGGCTGTTCCTAATTCAGTAGCAGGAACATTTGCAAACATACCTCCAAAACTACCTAATGGGGTACGAACTGCGGATACGATATATACTTCTTT
>CALDTJ010000156.1 GCA_937924145.1 uncultured Saprospiraceae bacterium | reverse complement strand
TATATCGGTAGAAATAGGTAATTGACCCAAGTTCTGACTGTGCCGTAGGTACAGTATGTGGTATATATTGTACCTACGGCACAATGAAAATCAAATAATTTATCAAATTTCTACCGATTTAAAGTACCTAAAGGCACTTTTAAATCCCTTTCCCAAATGTGTGTACGTGACAGCCCTTCAAAGGCTGTCAGCTATTGCTTATTTAGAATAAGGTCTAATAGTTGAAATTTACTTTAGTATTTTTTAATAAAGAGAAAATTATGAGTACGGTTACTTTATCTTCAATACCTTTCTAGTAATGCTCTGATTATCAATAGTCTCTAATTGTAAAAAATAAAATCCATTTTCTAATTCCGCATTTTTCCATTCAAAAGTATGTGCCCCTGCACCTAAATTATTCAATTGCTGAACGGCTACTTCCTGTCCTAAAGTATTCAATAGCCGAAGAGATAAATTCGTTACTTTTTCGGTCAAAGCAAAATCAACCACAAAGTTTTCTGCAAATGGATTGGGCATCAATTGTAAGCTGTTTGGAGCAAAAACAGTCGGTTCTTCTATGGAAGTAATACCTGCATCTTTATCAATAATTTCTACCGAAAAATCATCAAAATAGAATCCATCCTCATTGACAAAATCATCACTCTTTAGTTCAAATTGAAAGGTGACTTGTTGACCGACGTAGTTTGAAATATCTACTTCTTCTAAAACCCAGTTGTTTTGAAAACCATTATAGGCAGGTTCGCCCGTACCATTCAAGACAGTAAATTTTCCACAGAGTGGCTCAAAATCACCAGACCCTGCTCTAATTTGCAGTTGCACATAATCAAAACCACTTTCTAAGAACCATCGCCCTCTAAATTTAATCATTGCAGCCGCAGCATCGGTCAAATCTATTGTTTCCGTTAAACGTATTCTAGACGTTAAATTATCTCGATAATTGCCAGTTGGGCTATCTGTTATACTAAAATCTGCCGAGTAAAAAACAGTGCTAGTTCCCCAATTTCCAGTTGCAGACCATTTATCTAGAGTAGGCCCTACTGTTTCTACGAAAGTTGGTTGAAAAGCTGCACCAAAATATTTTTTGGTAATGGTGTTTTTTCGCTCTACCGAACCATTATCTATAATGACTTCAAATTCAATATTTTGCACAGTTTGATCAGTGTTCAATAGCGTATAATCAATAGAGAATTCACTAGTTGCTAAATGAGCTAAACTTGCGGTAAATGGTTCACTATTGACCACAACGTCTTCTTGATTGGATTGAATGGTAACGGTGAAATCGCCTGATTCTAATCCTATATTTTGTAAATTAAAAGCCAATGTTCCCGTTGCGGCATTCAGCATATCAGGATTTAAGTCATTGATCGTTCCATAACTTTTTAGCAAACCGGCTGCTGATATATTTTGCCACAAATTATCTTTATTCAATTGGTCAATAGCATTGGCTGGCGGCCAAAAACCAAAGGTGGTGGGGCCTACTTCTGGAGTCATGGAGAAGATTTTGGGCTTGGTCGTTTGTTCGCCATACATCCAATCATCGCTGTCCCCGTTTACAAGGTAGCCGACTGTCTCCAAGCCTGTCCCTATGACATAATTGTTTTGCTCGGTCATTTTATTTGCCAAAGCTCGATAAGTAGCATCGTCTGGAGTCAATTGACTATCAAATCCCCATGGAACGATCAGTAAATTGGAAAAAGCATGATAATTTAAGGCAATTTTGAATTGGTGTTTGACACAAAAATCTCGCAATGCTTGTGTTTCTGGCTCAGAAAAAGCACTTGGTCCTCGATAAGTTTCATTAAACTGATCGATTGAAGAACCAATGTCATCTAAACCCCAACTAAATCCATAGTTTCTATTTAGGTCTACACCTACTATTTCGCCTGTTTCATTGACTGCTCGATTTTTTCTCCAAAAACCACCTCCTTCAGGATTGGTAATTTCGTTAAATACATAGCCATCTGGATTCACACAAGGAATAAAGTACATCTCTACATTGTCCATAATGTATTTGATCTCTTCGTCCGTCTCATAATTTTCCAATAAATGCCACATGAAAAAGAGCATTTGAGCCAATGCATTAGGTTCTCTTGCGTGGTGCAAAGCATTGTACAAGATAGCAGGTTTATCCTCATCCACATTAGGATTATTCCCAATTTTTAGCCAATGAATCGGACGCCCTTCCTGCGTCAAATAATCGCCAATCACCTGTTTTTCTGAAATTAAATTAGGAAACTTAGCTTTCATATCATCCAAAACCGTCAATAATTCGGAATAGGTATGATATCCACCCATTGAGCCATAGGTGTAATTAACGGGCGTTTCGTATTGGGTGGTTAGGTCGGAACCCCCACAAATATTACTATTTCTCGCACTTGCAGTCGGTTCAAAGGGGCGATTATTCTGCTCTACGTACCAAGCTTGCACATCGTCGATTAATACTTCAAATTCAATGTCATTTTCTCTCAAAAGTGCCATTTCTCTAGTTGAAATATCATTCATCCAATATCGACCTCTGGCAACGACTCCATGGTCATATTCTAAACCTAATTCGGCTAATTCCGAGATATGCGTTTCATGCAAAAAGACTTTGACTCTGGAATACTTCAGAGGCGCAGTTTGTGCGGTAATAAGGGTCGAAAGGCATAAAAAAAATAAGAAGAATATATTTCGCATTGTAGGAATTTTTTAGCTCCTAAAGATACAACTCCTTTCGAGCATTTATGGTGAATTTTTTGTTAAAATGAGCAGAATTGTTTTTTGAAAGCCACTTTTTATTCGTAAGTTCGCTGTTAAACTATGAGAAAATGAACAAACAAGATGAACTATGGAAAGCAGCCATTGAAGAGTTCTTTACGGAATTCTTGGAGCTTTTTTATCCTGAATTAATACCAAGAATTGATTTCAATAAGAAATTTGATTTTTTGGATAAAGACTTACCCAAACTATTTCCTCAGGCCAAAGAAATAAACAGGAAAGCAGATAGAATTGTGAAAATACCGCTCAAAGGTGGTACATTTCAGTGGTTGATTATTCATATTGAGGTTCAAGGGTATAAAGACAAAGATTTTGCTAGACGTATGTTTACCTATTATTATCGTTTAGCTGATCGCTATAATGTGCCTATTGCTGCCCTCGTGATTTATAGCGATGACAACAAAAGTAATCGAGTAGATAAGTATGAGTCAAAATGTTTGAATACCCGCTTACTTTATGAGTTTGATACTTACGTCATTGCCGACCATACCGAAGAAGAATACGAGTCAATGGATAATCCTTTCGCCATTATTTTGCAAACAGCTTTGATGGGAATAAAGCGCAATAAAAAGGATGAAGAGCTGTTGGAAATGAAAATGCAATTACTCCGAAATTTACTAGAAAAGGGGTATGCTCGTAAACAAATTAATCGTATTACAACGTTTATTATTGAGTATGTTCGCTTTACAAAACCAGAATTTAATCGTAAATTTGATAAGCAATCGGAAGAATTATTCAAAAATCGAAAGAATATGGGTATTATAGAAACTGTCATAAAATATAGATCTGAGGAGGCAAGAGAACAGGGCTTAGAACAAGGGCTTGAACAAGGGCTTGAACAAGGTATTGAACAAGGCTTGGAGCAAGGTTCGAAATTATGGGAAACTTTAAAAGTATTTGAAGTTAAAATTCAATCTATCTTTAAATCTTTGAATAGTAAAGTAGATCTCGAGGTAGTGTCGCTAATTTTAGATATTCGAGAATCTGCACTAGAAGAGATTAATGAAAAAATCAAATTAGCTCAACAAAAAAAGCTAATAAAAAGGATCGCAAAAATTAGAAAGCAAATAGATGCTCAATATACGCTGAACCTACTTAAAATAGATTTAGTAAAGTTACTATTGGAGTTTAAGTTGACTGAAAAAACCATTGCTGCATTACTGAATTACCCACTCACTTTTATAAAAAAAATTAAGAAAATGAACGATGAGTAATCGGCTATTACTAAAACAATTTTTCTTATCATAGGCAAAAAGTAGCCTATGATTAACCATTTTCTAAATCCTTGAACAATTCCTCAGATTTCTTGATCAAATCTTTAAATTCTTCTTTGGTCTTTGCTTGCTCTTCCTCTGTCCAAAGTCCTTCCTTTTTCTTTTCGTCGATGCGTTCTTCCAAGGCTTCTTTTTCATCTTCTAAGTTGGCTAGTCTATCCTTTAGATCATCGCCTAATTCAGCACTTTTCTCTTTCACATCTTTAAAAACATTCCCAATTTTATCCAAAGCCTTATCATATTTTCCCGCATCGAATTTTTCTTTTTCAGCCACCGCCAAATCTTTAATAGACCCAAAAACATCTTTGACTCCATCAATTACTTTTTCGGAACGAGCCTTTTCTACTTCATTGCCATAATAATAGTTGTAAGAAACTAAGCCAATAGCTGCAAAAACGATGAATTTTAATAGATTACGCATGAGTTAAAACGGTTGATGGTATACGGTGAACGGTTGACGGTCACCTACCGAGGTTTTGAAAAGAGGGTGTCGGGTAGCTGGTTCAAGGTTAGATGTTGACTACGGAACATAAATTAAACTTAACAAGCATTTACAGAAAAGAATGCTTAGTCAACATCTAGCCTGCCCGACTGCGTCATGCGGGCGGGCTTAGCAAAAATACTACTGCTCGAAATTGTCAAAGCTACTGCTCGGTCAACATCTAGCATAGAAAACTATGTGCTCTATGTGTTTTTACTATGTGACTACTGTGGTAAAAAACGAGTTCCTCAACATCCAGAACTATTCCCCAAATTTCCAAATTATCTCCCACAAATACCAGTTTTTTGCAATATGTTCATCCGAAAGAAATACTAGTTGGTAGAATACCCAAAGGAATAGGCTATTTTCCGTCATTTTTCCTGCTTTTTGCCTAATTTCGCACCACTTTTTGAAAATGCTAAGGGAACTACCTTTATCATTTCATTGTTTTCAACCAAAAAGATTATAAAAGTGCATTTAAAAAAGAGCAAGATTGGCCTTAAATGAACTGAAATATCTAAATGGTAAATAATTAAATTCTATCAGTAATGGACTACACTCCAAGCGACATTGAGCAAAAATGGCGAGACCATTGGAAAAAGGAAGGCACGTACAAAGTCAGCAATGATTCTGATAAGCCGAAGTATTATGTATTGGACATGTTCCCGTATCCATCGGGCGCAGGTTTGCACGTAGGGCACCCACTCGGTTACATAGCGTCAGACATCTATGCACGATACAAGCGATTGAATGGTTTTAATGTCTTGCACCCAATGGGTTTCGATGCCTTTGGATTGCCAGCGGAGGAGTATGCTTTGCAGACAGGAATTCACCCTGCTACTTCTACGACGGATAATATGGAGCGGTATCGAGAGCAGTTGAGTGCCTTGGGCTTTTCATTCGATTGGGATAGAGAAGTGTATACTTGTAATCCAAAATATTACAAGTGGACGCAGTGGATCTTTGCGGAGTTATTTGGACATTACTACGATCAAACAGCTAAAAAAGCGTTGCCTATCAGCGAGTTAGCCGATAGATTTGCCAAAGAGGGAAATAAAACGGTAAAAGCTGCTAACAGTTATAAAGGTAAATTCTCAGCGGACGATTGGAATGGAATGACGAAAGTGGAGCAAGCAGATGTTCTGATGGAATACCGTTTGGCTTATCGCAAAATTGGTTACGTCAACTGGTGTGAAGAATTGGGAACCGTGTTGGCGAACGACCAAGTAAAAGACGGTGTATCAGAAAGAGGCGGTTATCCTGTAATTCAAAAAGCCATGAAACAGTGGTATTTGAGAATTACGGCTTATGCCGACCGTTTATTATACGATTTGGCAGAAATTGATTGGTCGGATTCTTTAAAAACGATTCAGTCGAATTGGATTGGGCGTTCAGAAGGAGCGAGTTTGTTTTTTGATGTCAAAGATTCGGACGAGAAAATCGAAGTTTTTACAACTCGACCAGATACGACTTTTGGCGTAACTTATATGGTCTTAGCACCAGAACATGATTTAGTAGCTAAGTTGACGACCGAAGGACAAAAGCAAAAAGTAGCGGACTACATCGCTTACGTAAATGCAAAGTCTGAGGTAGATAGAATGGCTGAAAAAGAAGTAACGGGTGAATTCATCGGTGCTTATGCCATCAATCCATTCACGAATACAGAGGTGCCAATTTGGATCGGTGAATACGTATTGAAGGATTATGGTACGGGAGCAATCATGGCGGTACCGAGTGATGATGAAAGAGATAATCGTTTTGCTACAAAATTTGGTTTAGAAATCATTGATGTAGTGGATAAATCAAAATACCCAGAGGCTACCTTGAAAGATAAAGTCGGCGTAATCATCAACTCTGGTTTTATGAATGGTATGGAAGTGCCAGAGGCGATTACCGCTGCTTGTAAGAAAGCCGAGGAAATGGGCGTTGGAGAGATGCACATCAATTACAAATTAAGAGATGCCAATTTTGGACGTCAGCGTTACTGGGGAGAACCTTTCCCAATTATTTACGATGCAGATGGATTGGCACATGTCTTGAAAGTAGACGATTTGCCATTGGTTTTGCCTGATACGCAAGACTTCAAGCCAGCCAAAGGTGGTCGATCTCCTTTAGCAAGAATGGAAGATTGGACGAATTTACCAAACGGCATGACTAGAGAAACCGACGTGATGCCAGCAGTGGCAGGTTCGTCTTGGTATTTCTTACGGTATATGGATCCTGGCAACGACGAGGCATTCGCTAGTCAAAAAGCGGTGAACTATTGGCAAGATGTCGATTTATACGTTGGTGGTTCGGAGCATGCGGTAGCGCACTTGATGTATGCCCGTTTCTGGCATAAGTTCTTGCATGACAAGGGCTTAGTACCAACAAATGAGCCATTTAAGAAATTGGTGAATCAAGGGATGATTCAAGGGGTGATAGAGTTTATCTTTTTGGATAAAAACTCACCTCAAGATGCTCGTCGATTTGTTTCAGCGGATATTGCAGCAAAAGAAACGGATGGAGATTTTGCCAAAATTCCAGTACACGTTGATTTTGTGAGTAATTACGGTTCGCCTAAATCTTACTTGAGTAAAGAGGGGATTGAAAAATTTTTAGATTGGAGACCAGAATATAAAAACGCTACTTTTGAAACAATTGATGGTACCTATCAAAAAGGACAAGAAGTAGATAAATTTGAGATGTTGACCTTATCAGAAGTGGGCAAAATGTCCAAGTCTAAGTTCAACGTAATCAATCCTGATTCGGTAATTGACCGATACGGTACCGACTGTTTCCGAATGTACGAAATGTTCTTAGGACCAATTGAACAAGCGAAACCATGGGATACGAAAGGGATTGATGGGGTATCTAAATTCTTGAAAAAATACTGGGCTTTATTCTTTGATAAAAATGGAAATTGGTCTTTATCAGACGATGCACCAACCAAAGATGAATTGAAGATTTTACATACTGCCATTAAAAAAGTCACCGAAGATATTGAACGTTTTAGTTTTAATACTTGTGTGAGTGCCTTCATGGTTTGTACCAATGATTTGAGAAAGTGGAGATGTAATAAAAGAGCTATTTTAAAGGAATTGACTATTTTATTAGCTCCTTTTGCTCCACACGTTACCGAAGAAATATGGAACCGTTTGGGAGAAAGTGGCTCCGTTCACCATGCAGCATACCCTATTTTCGAAGAGTCACACTTAAAAGAAGATTCTATCGAATATCCAGTGAGTATTAATGGTAAAAAACGAGGAATGGCTGAATTTCCATCTGATGCTAGCCGAGATGATATTATGGCTGCTGCCAAAGAGTTGGAGGTTGTGAAAAAATGGTCCGTAGAGGATGGTAAGCAGATTCGTAAGATTATCGTGGTGCCAGGGCGGATGATTAATGTGGTGGTTGGATAATTGGTAGCACGGGATTTATCCCGTCCTGTTACAAGGTCTTTAGGCCTTGACACTAATAATTTAATTACTATAAAAATATAAAGAAGGCGTGTCTATTTGGGCACGTCTTTTTTAATGCGGATTTAGATATGAATACTTTTACGAGTTTTAGTAGGATTTTCCCCACGGATAGATAAATGTACGGATTTAGATGTTGATCTAATAAGACAAATAATTAGATAGTATTTCTTATTAAAATTCCCGTCACATACTTACTGTTCTTAGTCTGTCGAAACGGCAAGTATTGTAATATTTCTCTCGCTAATTTATCGTCCTTCTCTTCATATTTCAACTCTAAGATAATTGCATCTTCAATAAACGAGTTTCTACTAAAAGTGGTCTTAGTCAAAGGTGAATAGTAATTCAAATCCCAATCTATCGTTATTCTAAATTTACCATCTGGTGTTCCAAAATAACTGCGTTGATAAGTATTCAAAAGGGTAGGAGAGAGGTGTAATAAATGATTCGTCTGTCGATTAACTTGCTTTGTGATTTCTGCTAAATTACTTAATTGAGTGTCCTCAAATGGAGCGATTTCCTTTGCTCCTAATTCATTATGCTTGATTTTTATTTCAAAACGAGGGTTGGTAATTTGCTGTGAATCAGTGCCGTACCACCGTAGGCGATATTTTTTTCTTTGATTGGCTCCTTCTATATTATGTTTACATGTTTGAAAATCGGGTGTGTCGAAATAGATGTTATTGACTTGTCTATTGGCATAGATTTTTCGGAAACTTGCAGGGTGGAGCTTTACAGCTTGTTCTATTGCTGACTTATTTAGATGGGTTATTCTGTATTTTCTTTCAAATCTCATTTATAGGATTAATATGATTGCTTTACTAGGCTTGATTCAACGCGGATTGGACGGATTGAACTGATTTAAACGGATTTTCTCTTAGGTCATTCAAAGCGTTGTACACGACCTACTTGAATCCGTCTAATCCGTCCAATCCGCGTTGAATCACGTATAATTTGTCACTCCCCAATGATCTCCGTATCCACCAACATCAAAGTAGATCCCTTATCCAATAAATACAATTGCCCAACCTGTTCAGCTCCGTACCGTTTAACTTCAATATTAGCAGGTCCAAACTCAGGCTTTTTCTGGTATCCTGCAAAACCCGTTTCGCAGTTCACCATGTTCACTAAATTGATTTTTAATAAAGATAAATCCTTTGCAGCCACCCCAATTTTTGCGCCATTGATATAAGTTGAAGTAACATTCACATGCGCCTCTTCGCCTACACTTATACCCTTATCGCCTGCCCGATGAATGTCCATTCGTTTGATATTAATGACGCTGCCAGAAAAATCAACCGCATCATTGCCCGTATCTTCGATGGATAAATTATCAATCAAACCTTCACAAAAATCGGCATCAAAACCATCGGCAAAGGTGTTGGAAATTTTACAATTTTTTACATAGAATAGCGACCGAATCGTATTCAAGGCATCTTCACAATGATTATTGATAAAAGCGCAATTGATGAAATCTACATCCGATTCATAGAAGTTGACCGCACCCGTGAGATTCCAGTCTTTTCGATTTAAAGTATTGAGGTTGTCAAATTGTGCGTAATGCAAAACAGATTTCCCTTTTGCTCCTAAAACAGTAAAACCATTAGCAGATTGATCGCTTGAAAAAATGCGAATAGGTTGGTCTTTCGTACCATTCATTTGGACGGTAGATTTGCAGATAAAAGCAGCATTATTGATGAAGTCAATAGAACACCCTGGCTCAAAAAGTACTTCGTAATTTTCTGGGATAATGATGTCTTTATCTACTGTGAAATCACCACTTTTGAAGATAATGTTTTGACGGTCAACTTGATAAAGCTCATTCGTTTCAAGTGATTGGTTATCAAATAATTGTTGGGCAGAAATGGCACTCGATGGAACTTGGAAATTAACAACTGATGCCGTATAAATTTTAGTTAACCCAGCCACTCTATAAAAGACCGTTTTTACATCATAATTGGCTGGAATAGCCGTGTATTTATCCGCATAAAATTTAGGCGTAGAATAAATGAAAACAGGTTTTGCCAATCGGTCTCGCATCTCCTTTTCATTCGTTCCGAAACCAACGACTTCTAATGGTAAATTATGATGATTGGCAATCATTAAATTTAATTGCCCATTCTTTCCTTTTGCCGTTCTGACTTTAATATCATATTTCCCGTAAGGGTGAATTTGTGCTTGTAATTTCTTGGCTCGCTTGATGACTTTAAGCGAATCGTAGCTATATTTTTTGAATTCCTGTTGGATAAATTCAGTGCGTTCGGCTATTTGTGGAAAATAGTTTTCCATCGTTTTAGTGATAAACTTCTCCTTAGAATAAGCATCTAAATAAGCGATGTATTTTCTAAAGAAATCTTGGTCTGTAAACAGGTATTTAAAATACTCATGTGGATCACGCTCAAAGTTAATTTTATACCCCACAAACAATCCATTATTATAAGGCGTCGGCATCTCTCCAAAACCATCGTAGCCGATTGGTTCTAATTTAGAAGTAATTGGGTTAAAATAGAAACGGACATTGTGCCAACCAATCCCATGATAAGCCTCCAAGACATCCGCAATCGCCATATACTGCGCAAAACGATCAATATCCACAATTTCAGCAGGTGGTTTTTGCTTGAATTTTAATTGATGTAAGAGCGTTTGCGCCGCTTGAAAGTTCTTAGCTAAAGTCGGATTTGCCTGTGTTCGACCTTCTTTAAAAGCACGAATTTCTGCGGCATCATAAGCAGCATCTTCTCTGCCTGTGAGGTGATGATGTTCCCCCATTTCTTTGACTTGTCGAAGGTGCCCTTGCCACACCAAATCTTCTGTCAACTTTATAATTGGCCCTTCTCTACGCTTTTTAAATTCGGCTAATTGTTTATCAAAATGTTCTTCGTAGGCATAAACCCCCAATGATTTTTCATTCAAAAACAATTCTATAAAATCATAGCGAGGCGTGAGAATGTCCGCCTTTTCTAAAAATTGATGAAACAACCACTCATCTAAAAAAGACCGAGTACTCGGATTTTGTACCGAAAAAGTCAATAATCTATTCCAGGCATAATCTGTTTTGGTTTTAATCCGAAAAGACCATTTATCGCCTCTTAAATGATCCAACCAATCGCCTTTTAATCGTAACCTAATCGGAATATCTTTTCCCTCCTTTTGACCACTAATTTCTCCTTTTACCCAATGGTCATCTGTCGCAATTAAAATCCCTTTCTTAAATGCCTCATTCCGTTGTTTATTGAACAAACCTTTAGTTTGGTCACTGACTTTTATTTTTAAAATATCTGGTTGGAAAGTAGCACTTTCGTTATTGTTGACAAGATCTGAGGTGAGCGTTGTAGTCGAATGATCTATTTTAGAAATGGATGATTTATTATTAAAAAAATCAATGATAAAAACACCTAAAACACCTAATAGCAAGAGCAACCAAAACGGAAATTTCCTTTTAGTTGAAGTGGTATTTGTTGATGTATTTTTTTGTTGTATGACCATGCTTTTAGTGGCAGCTATTTATAGGTAAGAGATACTTGATTTTCACTTTGTTAAGAGAATAGGTTGTACGGATTTAATTGATTAAGCGGATTTTTTACGGATTTTTAAATCATATCATACATGAAAATCCGTATAAAATCCGCTGGATCCGCTTAATTCGTACAACCTATTTCATCTATTTTGTGGTTGGAAAATTAAAAAACCTCAGGCTGATCAATCATAGAAAACCGAGTTTGCGAAGACAATCCCTGCAAAGCTTGACTCAACTTTTCCATTTGCCCCAAATTCTCTGCCTTACACAAAAAAGATAAATCCAAGCCATTTGCTGTATTGTCCATACGTTTTAATTCTACATAAGGTAAATGTTCTGTCAACAATTTAGTGATTGCTTGAAGGTCATTTTGATCCGTTTGAATATTGACAAAAAGCCCTTCTTTTGCGTTTTTATTAACCTGTCCATTCATCTGCTTATGTCCCCATAAAATCAACAAAATCAATGGAATAGCTACTAAGCCCATCACAAATTGATTCGCACCCATCGCCAAACCTAAACCGATTGTCATAAACAAATAAGTCAACTCCTCAGGATCCTTAATCGCTGCTCTAAAACGTACGATAGACAAAGCCCCGACTAGTCCCAAAGACAAAGCCAAAGATGATTTTACAATAGTAATAATCAACATTGTGACCAATGCCAAAGGCAAAAAGTTATTAGCAAATCGAGTCCGATTAGAAACCGCCTCTCCAAAACGGATATAAAACCAACGGATAAGAATGGCAAGCAAAGCAGTCAAGAAAAAACCGATAAAAAAGTCGGTTAGATTAATCGTGTTGGTAAATTGCTCTAAGTATTGTTCGAATTTTAGCATGCATTCATAGTTTATCGTTCATCATTCATAGTTTATCGTTCATCATTAAAAAAAGATCTTCCCATTATACCACTCTTTTTCTATCGTCGCCTTATTCTTTTCATAAAATTTGATAGCAGGTTCATTCCAGTCCAAAACTTGCCATTTCAGGAGTCTTGCCCCTTGTCGTTTTGCCTCTTCTTCTAATTCATTCCACAATAATTGACCAATTCCATGCTGGCGATATGCTTCGTAAACGACAAAGTCTTCTAAGTATAACATTCGCCCTTTCCAAGTCGAATAATTCATATAGTACAAAACCATACCGACCACTTTACCATCCAATTCTGCGACGTGTGATTGGAAAATACCTGCGGCAAAATCCTTTTGGTAATCTTCTATGGTAGCGGTTACTTCATGCTCCGCTTTTTCGTAAATAGCTAATGATTTTACCAAGTCGTAAATGCTTGGCAAATCGGTCGCAGTGGCTTTTCTAATAGAAACTTTCATATTAATTCAATTCTTTTCTTTAGCGTTGTGATAGGGTTGAGGCGTAGGATAACTCGAAACCCGTACCCCGCAACTCGAACAGCTGACAAATGTAGCGGTTGAAAACGATAAATTGCTAAAAAGCTGACGAAATATCTTTTAAAATTGTCTTAATATGACATATCGGCAGAACTAAACCATTTGGTATTTCGTTTGTAGAGTATAAAGTGAGGAAAAGGAAATGACGAATTTTTGTAATCTACTTTTAGAGACTGCTAAAAAGAAAGGAGTGTGGACTTAGTAACGAATGAAAAATAAATTCCTCATTTTGGCAAGGGAAATTTTTAGTTAAACAAGGCAAAAAACGCAGGC
This sequence comes from uncultured Saprospiraceae bacterium, assembly GCA_937924145.1. Classification (GTDB taxonomy): domain Bacteria; phylum Bacteroidota; class Bacteroidia; order Chitinophagales; family Saprospiraceae; genus JAFMDF01. Next base: position 5,859 of record CALDTJ010000156.1, on the reverse strand, counting down.
GATGCCCAGCATCGACGAGTATTTTTAACGCAGTATAACTGAAAATTTGACAGCCACAAATGCGGAAGTTATTATTTAGTTGTTACTTAACTCTTTTTCCAAAAAAGTAATCTAGAAAAAGTACAAAACAAACCTTTATGAAAAAGCAATTTATGGTTGAGTTTGAATTACCCGATACAATGGACGAAAAACTCATCGCTTTAGTACCAAAACAAAGAGAAGTTGTCAATCAGATGTTGGCAAAAGGAAAGATAAAAACGTATTCTTTAGCTATGGATCGCTCTATGTTATGGGCTATTTTTGTAGCAGAATCAGAATTTGATGTATTAGAAATGATCGCAGAATTTCCGATTGCGGATTTTGTGACCCCTTATATTACCGAATTGATGTTTACGAATACTGAGAATCAAGTTTTACAATTTTCGCTGAACTAATGTGACACGACTTTCAAAGTTGTGCCCAAAACAAAAGTAACGCAACTCTCTGAGTTGTGCATATAATAAGCCTCTTATTCAATAGTAGAATAAGAGGCTTAATTTTTTCCCTTTTTGAAAAATACTTTCCAAATTTGTTTTTCTAACATAAAATCGCCATCTTATCTTCATAATGTACGTGACTTAAGCCGACAATGGCTATTTTTATTTTTTTCAAAGGGAATATTTATTTAAAATCAGCATTTGTCACACTATCCAAATTTAGAAAGGTACCATGTAGGTGTTCAAAGTCTCTATCAGTTGTAATGAGGGTAGCATCAATAACATGTGCAGTAGAGGCAATCCAAAGATCGTTTTTGCCCATGTTTCTAGATGACATTTTATTAGGAAGTGGCTTATTTTCTAATTTCCCTTGGCTGTACGCATCAATTTGAGCATACGCATCAATAATTTTCCTTGTTTTAATTGGGTAAATGACTATGTCTTTAACTAGCTGAAAGAATCTCTCAATTTTTCTTTTTCCCCATTTCCACTTTATGGAAAGTGCAAGAATTTCTCCTTCTGTGACTACTGATATGATAAGGTTGTTCTCGTTTAAAGGATATTTCTCATAAAACTTATCTCTAAAATGGTCATTTCTAATTAGTCCAACTAGTAAATTTGTATCTAATATCTTATTTTTCATATCTTCATTTTAAGAATCTCCTCAACAGTTGGGTCGTCATCAAATAAGCTGTAATCCCAATTTTTAAGTGTTTCTGCTAATTTTCTAGGATCATAGTTTTGCTCCTTTATTAATTGCTCTAGTGGGATATGGTCAGGAGTCGGTTGTTTGGCAATTTCCATCAAATTGGCAAGATACTCCTCTTCATTGCTTTCTTTGTCTGTAACAGGGGGCGGTGTAAATGATGCGTCCGAAGGTAATATTTTTAGCACCTCCAATACTTTTAGTAACCAATTAATATATTTATCATTATGTAATCCTTCTACTATTTTAATGATTTTTAACTTTTTCTTAGCTATATCCATCTAATTATTTTTATTTAAAAAACCATAAATTTTAATGCTTGTTTATTCAAAAATAACAAAAAAAATAGAAAAATGAATTGCTATCCGATACTTCCCAACAAAACATAAATCAAAACAGTCACGCCCACCAACACCCAACTCAACGCCTTGGCATATTTCCACTGCACCATTTCTACCACCCCAATATCGGTAATTGCAAAAGTATTAGTACGAGGATACATAGCAGAAACTGCATGCATCACGATAATATTTAAAATAAACTCGATTCCCCAAATATGGACAAAATGCAAATTGACTTTTAAGACATGATCCATGATAAAATAAAACAATAGCCCAAATATCAAACCTGCCTTAGCACCAGTAGCAGATACCTTTGGAAAGAAAAATCCTGCTAAAATTACGGTTGCCATTGGGATGAAAAAAATACCATTTAATTGCTGTAATAATTGGTATAAACCAGCAGGTGCATTCGCCACAAATGGAGCGACACTAATGGCAAAAATGGCTAGAATTGCCGAAACGATTTTCCCCATCCGAACCAGACTTTTTTCCGATGCTTTTTGATTTATATATCGTTGATAAATGCCCAAACTAAAGACCGTCGCCGCACTATTTAAGGCACTATTAAACGTACTTAAAATAGCACCCAGTAAAACGGCTACAAATAACCCCGTTAACCAAACAGGTAAGACCTTTTTGACCAAATTAGGATAGACCGTATCAGGGTTGTCGTACAACGAATCTCCAAAATAATAGAACCCTATTATACCCGGTAAAACGATGACTAAAGGAATTAAGATTTTCAAAACACCCGTAAATAAAAGCCCTTTTTGTGCCTCCTTCAAACTGACCGCACCTAAGGCTCTTTGGATAATATGTTGGTGCATCGTCCAGAAATATAATTGGTTGATTATCAGACCTGTAAATAATACACCGAAAGGTAGAATAGCATCTCTTGCCCCTTCCCCCACTGAGTTTTCGGTACTAATCACATTGAATTTTTCGGGTACTTTGGCAAAGACTTCGCTCATACCTGCGCCAATACTGCCATCGCCAATGTCCCATAAGGCTAAAATAGGGACTGCCAAACCTGCAATCAGTAAGCCGAATCCATTGATTGTATCCGTATAAGCGACCATTTTTAAGCCGCCAAAAATGGCATAAACGGCTCCAATTATACCGACAACTAAGATGGTCAAAACCATTCCTTGTTGTTTACTAACATCCAATAAACTGGAAATTTCAAAAATACTTTCGATATTAATTGCACCTGTGTATAAAACGATAGGCAGGAGGGTCGTGACGAAGGAAATAATGAGTAGCAAAGCAATTAAAGTCCGAGTCAACCCATCGAATCGTTTTTCCAAAAATTCGGGGATAGTCGTCAAGCCCATTTTTAGATAACGAGGAACAAAATAGAGTGCTGCGGCTACTAAAGCTAAAGCAGAAGTTACTTCCCATGCAATGATGATTGCTCCATTTTTATAAGCGGAACCGTTCATACCGATTAAGTGTTCGGTCGAAATATTGGTCAGTAACATCGACCCTGCAATGACTACTCCTGTGAGACTTCGCCCACCTAAAAAATATCCATCTTTAGTGTTTAATTTGTCTTTTCGGAGTTGCCAAGTAGCGTATGCAGCTACGAAGGTGGTGAAGGCTAGAAAGCTTAAAAATTGGAGCATTTAAGTAATTTTTCGTTTTGTGTGATGTTGAATATATCCTAAACAGTGCTGCGAATTAAATCAACTAACAGTAAGAACTTTAAAATTAGAGAAGAGGCAAGATAATAAATGATCCGCTTATTGTAGTTATGAATAAAAACGATTTTCCTTTTTGTTTAAATAAGCAATGAAATGATCTTAAAAATTTTGAAATTTGCCACTAATTTTATTTTGCTTACCCTACTTACTCAAGTAGGAGGAGTCATTTATATGTTTTATGTGTTGCTCAAATATTTTGTTGAAAAGTATATTGGAAAATTAGCACAATTTCAATATCGTTTATCCCTTTTTTGTACGCTTTATCTTGCCTTTACTTTTCTCATAATTCCGCCTATCGCCAAACAATTTGGTAGGGTGCCCATGCCTTATTATTCTACTAATAAAACACAAATCAAACCGCTAAATTTCTTGACGGTGCTTTTGAATAGACACTATGTTAGACCATCCTTGAAAAAACAAATGTTGCTGATTACCAAAGATTTACAAAAAGAATTTCCAAATACAAGGATTAATTATCTAGATGCCAATTTTCCTTTTATCAATGGTTTTCCCTTACTCCCGCACTTAAGTCATAACGATGGAAAAAAACTAGATTTAGCTTTTTGTTATAAAAATAAAACAACTGGAAAAGAAGTAAATACTAGCCCTGCGTGGTTGGGATATGGTGTCAATGAAGAACCTCGAAAAGGAGAAATAAATCAACCCAATATTTGCCGTAAAAAAGGATATTGGCAATATGGTTTTTTAGAAAAAATAGCACCCCAATGGAATAAGGAAAAGTTACCTTTAGACGAAAAGCGAACCAAGCGATTGATTCAATTACTAGCCAACAATAAGGTGATTAAAAAAATATTTATTGAGCCACATTTGAAAACTCGGTGGGGATTAAAAGGGGATGATAAAATTCGGTATCACGGTTGTCATGCCGTCCGTCATGACGACCATATTCATGTGCAATTGTGATTTTTCCGATATGGGAATCTGCATATCGGTATTTGTAAATGCCATAGAATATTTAAAAGTTCACGATATGATTTGTTTTAAAATATCTTGATGATAAGTTCGAACCTTTCCATAGCGTTCATCATGTGCAGTTCCCGTCGCCATTTTTTGTTGACGGCTTAAAGCAGTTGCTTTTTTACCCCAATCTTTAGCTTGATGAAGTGGGCAAGGAATTTTATGTAAGCTACAAAAACCTGCAATCGTATAATAATTATCATCTACACTTGTAATTTTTGCCTCTAGTTCTGCTACTGCGTCTTTTATATCTTCTATGGCATCTGTATTTTTTTCAATGTCTTGCTGTTGGTTTTCTAGTTTATCGGCAATTAGACGAATGGCTTGAATGAGGTCGGTAGTAGGACGTTGGTTGGAAAGTTCCGTTTTTCCAGTTGTTAATAATTCTTGAATTCTATCATAGACCCAAAGTTCGAAGGAAGGAGACAACCATGCAGCGAATTTTAATGCTAGTTTTTCGTCCATCCATGTGCCTTGTAACTTATCGTTAATGGCATCACCTCCTTTCACGATTCTTAATACTTCACGACCGATATGCAAATCTGCATATCGGTATTCTAACAACTTTATAAATTCCTTTGATGATTTTGTTCTTAAAAAGCCAGCTACTAATTTTCCAAACGGCTTAGCCATTTCCGTAGCATTAATCATCTTATTCCCATCCTTAAATTCAAAGGAAATTGGCGTATTTTCGTAGTTAAATTTTTGAATACTCATAGTTTTGTTTTGTATGATACAAAACTACATAAAATGTTTTAAAATAAAAAATAAAATGCTGATAGTCAGTGTGGTATAAGGTTAATTAGCGTGATATGTTGTGGATGAGGGCACAACTCAGAGAGTTGTGTTACGACTGTCTACCGCCTTACGTACACTCCCATGCTCCAATAAAAGTGCCTTAGCCGTTTCGTAATCTACCCCATCTAAAGCATTCATCACCATCTTAGTCCCTCTATCGACCAATTTATTATTACTCAATTGCATATCGACCATGCGATTATCTTTCACCCTACCCAATTGAATCATGACACTCGTAGAAATCATATTCAAAACCAATTTTTGCGCCGTACCAGACTTCATCCGAGTACTTCCCGTCACAAATTCTGGCCCGACTACCACTTCTATCGGATGATTGGAATTTGCAGCCATGGGAGATTGTAAATTACAGGTAATACAACCAGTCGTGATGCCGTTTGCCTGACAAGTTGCCAACCCTCTCACTACATAAGGAGTAGTCCCTGACGCAGCAATACCGACTACTACATCTTGTTTCGTTAAGGTATATTCCTGTAAGTCTTTCCAAGCTAAATTTTCGTCATCTTCAGCAAATTCTACCGCTTTTCGGATGGCACTATCTCCACCTGCTATGATGCCAATGACCCAATCATCTGTTACCCCAAAAGTGGGTGGACACTCTGATGCATCCACTACGCCCAGACGTCCGCTAGTACCTGCACCGATGTAAAATAAACGCCCTCCATTTTTCATGCGAGGGACAATAGCATTGACTAAGGATTCAATTTGTGGAATCGCTTTTTCAACGGCAAATGGCACTGTTTTATCTTCATTATTCATATTCGTCAATAATTCATTGACAGACATTTTTTCAAGGTGACGGTGATTAGATGGACTTTCGGTAATTCTTTGCATTTTAT
>CALDTJ010000155.1 GCA_937924145.1 uncultured Saprospiraceae bacterium | reverse complement strand
GACGCCGATTTAACTTGTCAAGGATTTATGACTTGAACCACTAGCTATCTTTTTTAAAACTTGATTTTCGCAAAAAAGTTAAGTTTTAAAAAATAACTAAGTAACGACGAAATAATAAATCCGTCAAGTTGGGCGAGGTTGTTTTGTTCTTAGTTTTTGCCAAAAATTCTTTTCATAGCAGGGCTACGGAAATAATTTTTGGTAGAAAATGAGGGCAAAAGAAACCGTCCAAACCAGCCCGCTGACGCAGTCGGGCGGGTGGCGGAGTTATTGTTTTGCCGTTACTAACCTAATTTTTAAGAATAAAATAGATTGCTAATCCGACTCAAAATCAACCGATCCTGTCCCGTATTTTTAATCGAATTGGCGTCAAGCTAATTTTTAATAATATGTATTTAATTGATATTCAAATAGTTGGTAGTGATTTCATGCGAGTAAACTGGTAGCACAGGCTTTAGCCTGTCCCGTTTCAAGGTCTTTAGGCCTTGACATTTAGCCAAAAACTATACGTAGCCGACCTAAAGGTCGCTGAACAGGAGGGGTTGTGTAGAAAGTCAAAATATGTAAAATATTAGAATATTTTACATATTTAAAACCAAAATAATCAAAGATAAACATTTTATTAAAAATAATAATTTATTGATAAAATCGACTTTTTACACAACCCCTGCTACCGATTTTCGCATTCCAAATTTACTTGGAATTTTCAAAAAAGAGCACTAATAGTACTGATAATCAACATTTTAAATATTATATATTTTTTCCTTGACGCCAATTCGTATTTTCAATCGGGATGAAATGCGGTGAAGAACCCGTACAAAGTGCAGCAGAACAAAAAAGCCCTAGTCCAATAGAACTAGGGCTTTTTCAGTACCTGAAACAAGCATCTATAGCACTTATCCAGCCACCTTTTCCTTTTTCACAGCTTCTTTTTCATCTACACCATTCAGCTCCATAGCATCACCATTTACCGTTCTAGACTTATCAAAAAAGTATAATAAATCAGAAAGCGTAGATTTTAAATCTTTTCGATCAATGATAAAATCTAAGAAGCCATGTTCCAATAAAAATTCAGACCGCTGGAATCCTTCTGGCAAATCTTTCTTAATCGTTTCTTTGATAACCCTTGGACCAGCAAAGCCAATTAGTGCCTCAGGTTCAGCAAAATTGATATCTCCTAACATCGCAAAAGAGGCAGTTACGCCACCAGTCGTAGGATCAGTCAAAAAGGAGAAATAAGGGACGCCTGCTTTAGCCAATTTAGACAACTTAGCCGAAGTCTTAGCCATTTGCATCAAGGAGAAAGCAGATTCCATCATTCTTGCTCCACCAGATTTAGAGATAATCATAAATGGTATCTTATGCTCTAAACTGTATTCTATAGCCAATGAAATTTTTTCTCCAACCACGGACCCCATGGAGCCACCAATAAAAGTAAAATCCATGGCTGCAATCACTAAGGGTCGTCGATTGACTTTTCCATGTGCTACCGTTAAGGCATCTAATAATTCCGTTTTCTTCTTGGCGGCTGCCAATCGGTCGTCGTAATTTTTTAGATCCGTAAAATTGAGGAAATCTTTAGAAATTAAATTTGCAAAGAGTTCGGTATATTTTCCATCAAAAATAAGCTCAAAATAATCTTGAGATCCTATTCGGATGTGGTAATTACAGTGTGGACATTTGAGATAATTTTCTCTCAATTCCTTCATTGTGCTCGTTTCCTTACACTCTTTACACTTATACCACACCCCTTCTGGGGCCTCTTTTTTTTGCTTAGTTGCTGTGGTAACACCGTCTTTTAATCTTTTGAACCAACCCATGCCGCTCGGTTTTGCAGTTTCTATTGTATATTAGAGATCAATCCGTTTTTATCTCAAAATGTATCTTAAGCAAAAACTAATCCCGGTTATATAATTTATAAAATTAAAATTACATAAAACCCTAATAAACAATAATTTATAATGCGCTTTTTGCTCAGAAATTTTTAAGAGAGCTTTTTCTAGCGATAGTTTTTGAATACTTCCGCCGCAAAGATAAAAATCTCTTGGGAACAATTAGCGATTTTCAAAATTAGTCACACTTTAATCCTTGGGAAAGCTGTTGTAATAAGCACTTAATTTATTCCAAAATTATTGCTAATTTGCTGACAATCAAGTTCTACTATTATAAATATTTGTAATGCTAATTTCCTAAATAAAAAATTGTAAAACAAACATTTATTTTTTGCCAATATTTAGGATTATCAATATATGACAACTTTTTGTATTCTAGATCATAATTGGTAGGATTTTTTTTAAATGAGTAAAATTTTATTCAATCAAAACAATTAAAACAAAATAACAATGCAAAGGAGAAAATTTTTAAGCCAGTCAGCCATAGGTCTAGTAGGCATCCCTGCCATCGTCCAAGCTGCCAATCCACAGCAAGTATTTCAACCATTTTCAGCAGGTAAAACCACCATATTATTTCAAGGCGATTCGATCACAGATGCTGGAAGAAAAAAAGATCATTATTATGCGAATGATGCTTATGGAATGGGATTGGGTTATGTACACCAAATCGTTACTACGCTACTTGGCAAGCACCCTACTAAAAACCTTAGATGCTACAATCGAGGTATTAGTGGCAACAAAGTCTTTCAATTAGCCAACCGTTGGGAAGAGGATTGTCTACAAATCCAGCCTGATATCTTGAGTATTATGATTGGAGTGAACGACTTCTGGCATACTTTAGACTGGGGCTATAAGGGGACCGTAGAAGTCTACGAAAAAGACCTTAGAGCATTATTAGATCGCACAAAAAAGGAATTGCCCAATATTAAATTAATCATCGCAGAACCTTTTGTTTTAAGAGGGACTGCTATAGTAGAAGAAAAATGGTATCCTGCTTTTGCTGCCTACCAAAAAGCCGCTAAATCTATCGCTACAGATTACAAAGCAGCATTTATTCCACTACAATCTATTTTCGATAAAGCATTGGAAGTTGCCCCTGTGAGTTATTGGTGTCCCGATGGCGTGCATCCTTCCTTGGCTGGGGCACATTTGATGGCAGAGGCTTGGTTGGCAGCTTTGGAAGTTTAGATTTTTATCTAAAACAAAGGCACTACACTGAAAACTATGGGTATGTTTTGGTAGCATAAATGTTTTTTTACAACCATACTCCATAATCATTAGGCTAAGCGGAAAGAAAGAAAGAAAGAAAGAAAGAAAGAAAGAGGTGCTTTCAAAGCACCGCTTTCTATGGGCTTCAGAAGGCGGTGCTTTGAAAGCACCTCCTTCTTTTACAAAACATATCAATGCTTTATCGCATATTCTAACAAATAATCATAATAAAACTGGCATTCCTCCGCTAATTCAGCCAAGAAACCAGTCAAATTCACTGTTTTTTCTACGTAGGGAATAAATCCAGTCGATTGGTGTACATTCGCATACCAATCGGCTGCCCAAATACCATCTTCCTTAATAGGTCCTGCCTTCCATTGCAGCATATTTGAGTCAAAAGGAATCGCTAAATTATGGCACAGTTCCGCCAAGACTTTCATAGGATTTAGCAACAATTCTTTGGCATCAATGACGGCTGCTAATTTGTTCGCTTTTTTTAATTTTTGAAATAAATCGTACTGCATCTTTATACCAATATCCGCAATAGTCGGATTGTCGATCACTTTAGTATAAGAGGCAATAATCCGCCTTGGATCTCGAATCAATAATACATTCTCCGTTTCTAAAATAAAGTCCAGATCAATCTGAATCAAATGATGAGTCATTTGTTTAAAAAGGGCAACATCTGTATCGTATTCACCAAAAATAATTTCCTCCACTACTTTTTGACCATCATTTTCCATTGTCTCCAAAATCGCCTTGGTCTGTGGATGAACTGCTTTTGTATCCGTTTTACTTAGATAATGCGCATATAAAGGCTCATCCAATACAGTCGTATCATTCCTTTGGGCAAAAGAATACATAAAAGCAGTGGAGACATTTCGGGGACTTGACCAGACATTGATTCGCTTTGTGGACATTTTTTGGTATTAGTACAGGCGACTTCAGTCGCCAAAAATTCATAATTTAGTAATTTGATTAGGCGACTGAAGTCGCCTGTACTTGGCAAATAAAAACAATTTTTATGGCTCTTCCTACTATTGACTATTATAAAATTCTTTGTGCCCATTTTGAAGAAAACGGGAATCCCGAAATTGCAGCGGCACAGGCTAAATATATGCGGGATAAATTTACCTTTTATGGCCTAAAATCACCCGAAAGAAGATTGATTGCTAAAACCGTTTTTCAAGACATAGGCTGGCCTACCACCGAGCAATTGCCCGAGTTATTAGCATTAGCTTGGAAAGATGAGCATCGAGATTGGCAATTGCTTGGCTTGGATATTTTGGTAAAACAGATGAAAAAAGTAGATCGGGACTTCATTCATATTTTTGAAAAATTAATCGTCACCAAATCTTGGTGGGATACCGTCGATATGTTAGCAGGTAAATTAGTCGCCAATCATTTCCAACGTTTTCCTGATATGATGCCCGAATTCCCTAATAAGTGGATGGATTCTGATAATATGTGGCTCCAACGCTCTGCCATTATTTTTCAATTAAAATACAGAGATAAAACCGATATAGATTTATTATTAGGCTACATTCTCCGTTTAAAAGATAGTAAAGAATTCTTTATTCAAAAAGCGGCTGGCTGGGCACTTCGGGAATACTCCAAAAGAAACTGGGAAGTCGTTTTAGATTTTATTGAAGAGCATGAATTAGCACCATTAACCAAACGAGAAGGCTTGAAATGGATGAAAAGTAAAGGAGTTTTATGAATGATGAACTATGAACTATGAACTATGAATGATGAATGATGAACTGACAACTTTGCAAGGCTCGTTAGAGTAAACATACCGGTAATATTTTAACTAATTTCACTTTACATAGAGTCTCAAATAGACGGCATTTAAAAACAGCAGAGCCATATAGGGAATCCGTTAAAATAGAGCCGATTTCAATTAAAAATTGCCACAGGCGTGTACCGATTAAGAAAATAATAAATTGAAAATTGAAAATTACTAACTTCCTTTTCTTATTTTTAGCCCGCTTTAGTATAATAGAGCATTGTAACGTAATTAAAATTAAAAATACACCGTAAATCCTATTTATGAAATACGTATTAGCACTCGACCAAGGTACGACAAGTTGTCGTGCTATTTTATTTAATAAAAAAGGCAGTATTGCTGCTGTCGAACAACAAGAATTTACCCAAATATTCCCGAAACCGGGATGGGTAGAACATAACGCAAAGGAAATTTGGGACACCCAATTAAAGGTGACCCAAGCAGTTTTAAAAAATAATAAGATCAAAGTCGATCAAATTGATTCTATCGGTATTACCAATCAACGAGAAACAACCGTCATTTGGGATAAAAAAACGGGCGAACCAATTCATAATGCCATCGTGTGGCAAGATCGGAGAACCGCTCCTTTTTGTGATGAATTGACCAAAGAAGGATGGGAACCATATATCCGTACGAACACTGGTTTGGTGATTGATGCGTATTTTTCTGGTACCAAGGTTAAATGGTTACTAGACAATGTGCCAGG
>CALDTJ010000154.1 GCA_937924145.1 uncultured Saprospiraceae bacterium | reverse complement strand
AAAAAACAAAAAATGATGACCCGAATATTTCCCCTCATACTAACAGTACTATTTGCAGTCACTACTCTTTTCGCTCAAGAAGCATTAAGTTGGAAAAAGCATAAAAAACTCGCCGATAATCTTTTCGAAGCTACTCAATATGTAGATGCAGCAGCACATTATGAGGCTGCTTGGAAACAACAACCCAAAGAAATAGAGTTAATCTTCAAGGCAGGGGAATCTTATGATTTAATCAAAGATTTCAAAAAAGCTATTCAAGCTTTCGAACATGTCAAAACAGAAAATAAACGATTTCCATTAGTTGGTCTAAAATATGCTCGCGCACTTAAACAAGATGGACAATATGAAGCAGCGAAAGAAGCATTCATTTATTTTATTAATGCCTACCAAGGAAATGACAAAGCAGTCGTTTCGGTTATCGTAGCCAACGAGATAAAAGGTTGTGAAAAAGGAATCGCACTAAAAACCAATCCACAAAAATCTACTTTAGAAGTTAAGCATTTGAGCGAAAACTTAAACTCTCCTGCGATAGAATTTGCACCAATTCCCTACTCTGATGACTTATTATACTACTCTTCTACCATGAAGGGGAATCAAGCGTATCTATTCCGTTCGCAAAGAAAAAATGGAGAATGGAATAAAGCAGTTATAGCAGAAGGTTTGCCAAAGTTTCCTAATAAGCATTTTGCCAATGGTTCTTTCGCCCCAAATGCCGAACGATTTTATTTTACGCTCTGTGACAATGGTGAGGGGCTAAATTCTAAATGTGAAATCTACGTCTTAAAGCGAGAGAAAGCTAAATGGTCTGAACCAATTAGACTAAGAGATTATATCAATATTGACAATGCAACTACCACTACTCAACCTTGGGTGGTACATCAGAATGGACAAGAAATTCTTTACTTCGCCTCTGACAGAGAAGGTGGTTTTGGGCAAATGGATATTTGGTACACTACAAGAAGTATCGACAGTGATGATATTGATTTTACTTATCCAGTCAACGCAGGTGCAGCAATTAACTCCTTAGGGGATGAAATCACACCTTTTTATGATTTAAAAAATAATACCCTTTATTATAGTTCTAATGGTAAAGTAACTTTGGGCGGTTGGGATGTTTTCCAAACAAAGGGAGCTTTAGACCAATGGGAACCTATTGAGAATTTAGGAGCCCCTATTAATTCTAGTGCAGACGATTTTTATTATGTGTTAAAACCCTCAGGAGCAGGTGGATTTTTAGCCTCTAATCGACTTTATGGTGCAGAAAAAATTTCAACTCAACACGAAGACATTTTTGAATTCGGCAAATCTAAATCCTCTAGCTCAACAAATTTGAATGCCATTGGGCAAGTAATGGATAGTGAAACGATGTTGCCAATCAGTGGTGTCCGAATTTCCCTTTATGAATTAATGGACGGACGAGCTAAATTATTATCTTCGAAAAAAATTGTACAAAGCAATTATCGTTTTCAGATTTTACCAGAAAAGAAACTACGTTTAGTAGCAGAAAAGGCGGGGTACTTAAAAAATGTCTACGATTTTGATTCGTATAATACGGATAGTTCCATTGACTATACGCACATTTTCTCTTTAAACAGTAGAACTGCCGCAGCTAATGTTGTTGCTACGCCGAGCGAAAGAACTAATCAAGCGTTACCAAATTATTCTGCGTCAACTAAAACTGTTGATGAAACAATTATAAATACGCCACAAAACACCTCAAGCAATAGTTCTCCTGCCAAAAAGAATCGAACCACAGCAAGTGCTAGTGTAAAAATTGGCGCAAGCAATAATGCAACTAATGCAAAGGAATCAAATACGGTTTATAAAGTTCAAGTTGTAGCCGTTAATTATCATGATATCAATCATCCTCGATACAGGTATGTAAAAAGTCTAGGCAAAATTGAAACAGAAAAATTAGTAGATAGAGGCATCACGAGAGTATTAATTACTGATCTAACCGATAAGCAAGCAGCGACCGCCATTAAAAAGAAGGTGATTAAGTATGGTTTTGTAGATGCGTTTGTAGTAAAATACAAAGACGGTGAGCGAATTGGACGAATCTGGTAGTTTCAAACTACCAAAATTATTCAGGGGGTTGTGAGAAAAAACTAAATTATTTTTTGTCACAATTCTCATTAAAAAAAATACTTCCTCAAGCTATCTCCTCAACATTATTCAAATAATATTTTTTCGCAATTTGTAAAAGCTTAATTTATTTAATTTTATAAATAAAATCATTTCTAATAATAAATCAACAGTAGATTTTGAATATTTAGATTGTTTTTAGAACCGTCACATTAACTCGTTTCACAACCTTGAAACCCTTTCTTTTAATATAATTCCACTATATATTTGTAGTGTGACACCGAGAAACCCTTCTTTTTTATAATTCCTCCTTCCCTGTCCCCTTTAATTATTTTCGATTTATTATCTTGCTGCTTTCTTTACTAACCCCAGCAGTATATCCTCCCAAGACTATCATAGAATAAAAAATACCTAGTGCCATTATTGCACAGATTATAAAGAATTACATTAATCTAGTGGTTCAAATCATAAGTAATTGATAGTTTAATCGAGTGTATTTTTTCGTTAGGCTAGGCATTTTTTTAGAGAATAGCCGTAGCTCTTTGATAAAAAAATAACGAAGCATAACGGAAAAAGACGCCGATTTAACTTG
>CALDTJ010000153.1 GCA_937924145.1 uncultured Saprospiraceae bacterium | reverse complement strand
ACATTCATCAATTTTGTCCCATCAGGCGCATCAAGTAACCGCACGGCTGAATTAATCAACACCTTTCTCGGACAAGAAAAACCTTGTGCTAAAAATTGTAATAAGACGGGATAACTTTTCGGTTCCCAAATGCAAATAAGTGGTTCTGGGAATTCATTGACAGGGCTATTAAAAGCGGTGGCAATAGCCGAAGTATCTCTATTTTTAGTTAGTTTATCCAAAGTTTCTAGATCCAACAAAGGTAAATCACAGGCGACTACCAACCAAGCCGCATTAGGCCGATGTCGAAAAGCGGAGGCAATCGCCCCAAAAGGCCCTAAGTCATAAAAAGTGTCCTCTAAAAATGGATAGTCCGTTGCTTTTTCATTTTTACTAGACCGCACCGATAAGTAAGTCTCATCACAGATTTCGTTTAGAATATCTGCCATGAATTCCCGTTGTGGTTTACCGTGATAATCGATTTCCCCTTTATCTTGTCCCATTCGCTGACTCTTTCCGCCTGCTAAAACTAAACCGTAAAGCGGAGGCTTATTGGCAGCTACGTCTTTGTCTAAAAAAGCAGCAATTCTACTGGCCCTAGAAAAAGGGTAAGTTGGAATCTCCTCAATATTGGGCAAATGTTCTTTTAAGAAAGTTGGAATACCATCTGCCTCTTCCGTCATTAAAATAAGCCCAACATCGGTAAGTCGATCCAATTTTTTAGCTAAAGATTTTTCCTTTTTAGGATCAATCACCACAATCTGCTTTTTGGCAATAAAATGATTACCATTCACAATCACTAAATCTTCATTATTAAAATACTGTCGGTATTGATACGTATCCAAAGGTAGTTTCGTATCGAAACGATGATAGTTGATCTTATCCGTATATTCCAAATGTGCACCATGCGCCATAGCATCTGTTTTTACCTCATTTTCTATTTCCTCATCCGCACTTTTATGATCTGCATCGACATAACCAACCTTATATTTATCAGCTAGTTTTTGAGTAATTTTAAAAGCTAATGCTTGAATATTACCACAAGGTGTACCGATAATGGCCCATTCATTGCGAGCGAAAAATCCGTAGTTAGGTTTGTTAAGTTTGGTATGTTTTTGATGTTTCTTTTGACTCATTTTCTATTGTTTTTTATGCTATCCGAACAGCCCATTCAATTTTTAAGTTTTGCGAATTGCCTAGATTTTCCAAAATTACAAAAATTGCATGCGTCTTATAGCAAAACAATGCGTAAAACCTCAAATATCTCATTTCAAAAATCCTTATCTTTGCGCTTTTTATTTACGTAAATGGAACTGATTTTGGGTTAAGTTTGGTTAAACTAATCACAAATTACCATTCACTAATCACTAAATCATGAAATTAGCCCTTAATTGGTTAAAAGAATATACGGATATTAATTTACCGCCACAGAAGGTCGGAGAAATTTTGACAGACATTGGTTTGGAGGTCGAAGGAGAGGAAGAAATCGAAAGTATTCCTGGTGGTTTGGCGGGCCTGGTGGTCGGTCATGTCGTAGAGTGTGGCAAACACCCGAATGCCGATAAATTGTCATTGACAAAAGTTGATGTTGGTGGCGAAAATTTATTGCAAGTGGTTTGTGGCGCACCCAATGTAGCCGCAGGTCAGAAAGTAGTCGTCGCAACGGTTGGTACAACGATTCACCCTTTAGACGGAGAACCTTTTAAAATTAAGAAAGGAAAAATTAGAGGAGAGGCATCAGAAGGAATGTTGTGCGCAGAGGATGAAATTGGTTTAGGAACAGATCATAATGGAATCATTGTTTTACCAGAAACGACTAAGGTCGGCACCTTGGTCAGAGATTATTATGAATTAGAAAATGATTATGTCTACGAAATTGGTTTAACACCCAATCGGTCGGACGGTACCAATCAAACAGGTTCTGCCAAAGATTTAGCCGCAGCTTTAAAAATCAATTATGGACATTCTGGCGAAGTTAGAATGCCGTCCGTTGCAGACTTTACCGTTGATAATAAGGACTTACCGATTGAAGTAGTCGTAGAAAATACAACTGCTTGCCCAAGATATTCTGGTGTTTCTATCAAAGGAGTGACGATTAAAGAATCTCCTGATTGGTTGAAAGCTCGTTTGATGTCGATTGGTGTGCGACCCATTTCAAATGTAGTAGATATTACCAATTTCGTTTTACACGAATTAGGACAACCTTTACACGCTTTTGATTTAGATAAAATTAAGGGAGGTAAAGTCATTGTCAAAAACTTACCTGCTGGCAGCAAATTCCAATCTTTAGATGAAGTAGAACGTACGCTAATTGACACAGACTTAATGATCTGTGATGGCGATTCTAATGGGATGTGTATTGCGGGTGTATTCGGTGGTTTGAAATCTGGTGTAACCGATTCGACGACTAATATTTTCTTAGAATCAGCGCATTTTCATGCAAAAACGACTCGAAAGACGAGTTTCCATCATGATCTAAGAACAGATGCCGCTAAAGTATTTGAAAAGGGCAGTGATCCAAATATTACGGTTTATGCTTTGAAAAGAGCAGCACAATTAATCAAAGAATACGCAGGTGGAGAAATCGCCTCTGACATCGTGGATATTTATCCAACAGAAATCAAGCGAGCAGAAATTAAAGTGTCTTATAGAAATGTGGATAGATTAATTGGTGTCCATATTCCAAAAGAAGAAATCAGAGCGATATTAGAGGCAATGGAAATGGAGATTTTAGAAGATGGTGCAGATAGTTTTGTGGTCGCAGTACCAACCAACAAAGCAGACGTGACAAGAGAGGCTGATTTGATTGAAGAGATTCTACGAATTTATGGTTTTAATAAAGTGCCGATTCCTACACAGGTGAAAAATTCTGTTGTAGCGACTAAGCGACCTAGCCCACAAGAGTTGAGAAATATATTAGGAGACTATTTATCTGCTAATGGTTTCAACGAGATGATGGCGGTTTCTTTATCAAAGTCGAGTTATTCTAAAGAAATCATTCCTGTTCCGGAGGCCGAACTAGTTTATGTTAATAATACATCGAATGTTACTTTAGATGTGATGCGACCAACTATGCTATTCAGTGGTTTGGAGGCAATCGCACATAATCAAAATCGACGAAGTGTAGATTTAAAATTATTTGAATCAGGCAAAACGTATAAAAAAGTAGAAGACGGTTTCAAAGAAACTCAACATTTGAGTTTATTTTTAACTGGACAAAAATCGAGTGAGAGTTGGTTGAATAAAGATCAGGCAGCAGCAGACTTTTATACGCTGAAAGCATACGTTAATAATGTATTAGCACGTTTAGGCGTTACAGGTTATCAAGAAGATAATTTAAAAGATGATATATTTGCTGTAGGTTATAAGTATTTCCGAGGACAGCAGATGGTGGCAAAATTTGGAAAAGTACAGAAAAAGGTATTGAAAGCAATGGGCATCAAAAGTGATGTTTATTATGCCGATATTAATTTTGGTGCTTTAATAAAAGCGACTAAAAAGCATAAAATTGCTTTTGCGCCAATCAATAAATTCCCGACAGTTCGTCGAGATTTGGCCTTAGTAGTTGACAATACAGTTAGTTTCAACGATATTGTACGAAGTGCACGTAAAACTAACAAAAAGAGTCTAAAAGACATTAATCTTTTTGATGTATATACGAACGAAGACCAATTAGGAGCTAATAAAAAATCCTATGCGGTTAGCTTTATTTTCGAAGATAATACCAAGACTTTGGTTGACAAATTCGTAGATAAAGAAATGAATAAATTGATCCAAGTTTTTGAACGAAACTTGAACGCACAGATAAGAAGGTAAAAGAGAGGTCAGATGTCAGATCGTCCTACGGACTGTCAGAGGTCAGATTTACGACGTTGAAAGTGCGGTTAATCTGACAGCGCAGCGTTCTGACAGAAAATTTTAATTTTCGATCTGACGGCTGACTTCTCGTCCTCGAAACACTATCACAAACATACGTAACCAATGAGGCTATCAGATAAAATAGCGGGCATTAAAGAAAAAATAACGCAACTAGCATCAAAAATGGAGAATCTCCGTTCAGAAAATAAGCAGTTAGTTGAGGAAAATAGAGAATTAAGGATTAAATTGCAGCGCGATGCAGAAGAACTTGAGTTCATGAAACATCAACTAGCTGTTTTTAAAGAGAGATTAACGGCTCAATCATCGAAGGCGGTGATTGAAAAAGAGGAGTAAGAAACGATTAAAAGCAAAGGAAGGCACGACTTGGTAAATTGAAAATTTAAAAGGACAAATCTAAAATTCAAAAGTATCAGTAATGAATGATTTGAACTTATTTTTTAGATTTAATTGATTTTTTTCCAACGTGCGACAGTAAAATTTTTTTGAGATTTTGTAAATAATATAATGATTATTTAGAAGTAGATTAAAGTAACCGATTATTATAAAATATCAGTTGTTGAGCCCTACTTTAGGATTTCAGATTTTATCCCGATAGTTATCGAGATTAGATTTCAAACTTTTACATTTCTCCCATCGGTTTTTAGAATATGGATAACCAAAACAATAAAATTCGTATAACGGTAACTATTGCAGGAAGACCATATTCTTTAAAGGTACAGGCTGAAGACGAGCCAGTAATTTTGCGTTTGACCAAAGAAATAAACGATAAATTGCGGCAGTTTCAAACTACTTATAAGGGTAAAGACAAGCAAGATTTAATAGCGATGACCTTGCTTACCTACTCAGTAGATTTACACAAAGCTCGCACTAAAACCACCACTGACCTTTCTACTAATCATCTTACCGAACCTCTTCAGGACATTGAAAATTTATTAGATAATTTATTGGAATGAGTTATGATTGTTTGATTGTTGAGATTGTTTCGAACGATACGCAATTAAGCTAAAAATCTGTATCCAATGTAGTGTATAGAATTCTTAAAGAAACTATGCACTAAAACTATTGGTGTAATTGAGTGCAGAAAACCGTGTGCAAAAAATCGTACATCGTGAATCGACCACCAATAGCATTTAAAATCATATATAAACTAACTGAGGAATTATGGAAATATTAATGTTGATACCCGGTCTAGTCATCGGTGCAATTATCGCTTATTTTCTAGGAAATGCAATGATTAAAAAACAGAATCAGGGCAGAATAGAGGAAATGAATCGCAAGGCAGATTTAATGTTGCAAGAGGCAAAGTTAACTGTTAAGCGAAAAGAAGACGAGGCTAAATTGAAGGCCGATAAAATTGTCAGTAGAGCAGAAAGTAAAAATGAGGCGATCAAGCAAAAGAAAATTCAAGAGGCAAAAGACAAGTTTAATGGCTTAAAATCTAAATTTGAACGGGAAAAGAACCAACACAAAATCGATATGAAAGATTTGGAGTTGGAGGCGAAAGCGATCAAAAGTGAGATCAAAGACAAAGAAGATGAGTTAGCGGATAAAATGGATGAGTTCAAAATTCGCAAGCAAGAGGTAGAAGATAAAGAGGCAGAAATCAAGACTGTTAGAGAAAATTTAGATAAGCAGATTAAGATTGTTGCAAAGAAGAAAGAAGAGTTAGATGCGGCAAATGAAGAAAGAATTAAAGCATTAGAAAATATCTCTAAATTAACAGAGGTAGAGGCCAAGGAACAATTATTAGAGGCAGTCAAAGCAAAAGCTGAAACGGATGCGATGTCTTTAGTAAAAGATACGATCAACCGTGCAAAAGCGGATGCAAATAAGGAGGCAAAGAAAATTGTCATTCAAACCATTCAAAGAATGTGTGCGGAATATACGATTGAAAATACCGTCTCTGTATTTAACTTAGAATCAGATGATTTAAAAGGTCAAATTATTGGTCGAGAAGGTCGAAATATTCGAGCTTTAGAGGCAGCGACAGGGGCAGAGATTGTAGTAGATGATACGCCTGAGGCTATCGTGATTTCTAGTTTTGACCCGATCCGTAGAGAGGTTTGTCGATTGTCCTTAAAACGTTTGGTAGCAGATGGTCGGATTCACCCTGCAAGAATTGAGGAAGTAGTAGAAAAGACGAAGAAAGAATTAACTCAGCAAATTATCGAAATCGGTGAAAGAACCGTGATTGATTTAGATATTCACGGTCTACAGCCATATTTAGTGAAGATGGTTGGTAGAATGCGTTTCCGTTCTTCTTACGGCCAAAACTTATTAAAGCACTCCATCGAAACAGCCAACCTTTGTGCAATGATGGCAGCAGAATTAGGATTAAGTCCTAAGCAAGCTAAAATGGCCAAGCGAGCAGGGTTATTACACGATATTGGAAAAGTAGCAGAGGAGGAATCTGAATTATCGCACGCAATCTTAGGAATGAAGTTGTGTGAAAAGCATGGAGAGCATGCAGTGATTTGTAATGCAGTTGGAGCGCACCACGACGAAGTAGAAATGAACAATATTATTTCTCCTTTAGTACAAGCATGTGATGCAATCTCAGGTGCAAGACCAGGCGCAAGAAGAGAAATCTTAGAAAGTTACTTAAAGCGTATTGGTGAATTAGAAGATTTGGCAATGGCACACGATGGGGTACAAAAAGCTTTCGCTATGCAAGCAGGTCGGGAATTGAGAGTAATCGTTGAAAGTGAAAAAGTATCGGATGAAGTAGCCGATACGTTGTCTTTCCAGATTTCTCAGAAGATTCAAGACGAGATGCAGTTTCCTGGTCAGATTAAAGTGACCGTGATCCGAGAACGTCGATCCGTGACTTTTGCGAGATAATCATTATCAAAAGATATAGTAAAAAAATGGTGATTCCTGTTGGGGAGTCGCCATTTTTTATTTTAGTGAAGTTGTATTTTAAACTCTATCTCAAATCTACGGTTGTTAAGTAATACAGTTTTCTAAGTGTGCAAACCCAAGTAACACAACTTTCTAAGTTGTGCCAACTATCATCTAAAATCACTTCATGCTACAAGCAACCTATCAAAAATACACGCTCCAATTTAAACAACCGAGTGGGACTTCTAGAGGAGTACTTCGGACCAAAGATTCCTGGTTCATCTTCCTTAGTAATAAAGCACATCCAGAAGTTGTAGGCATCGGCGAATGTGGCTTATTAAAGGGTTTGAGTGCGGATGATGTACCAGAATACGAATCGAAAGTAGCAGAGGTTTGTGCAAGTATTAATAAGCATCAATATTGGCTAGAAGAAGGATTAAAACAGTTCCCATCTATTCATTTTGGGTTAGAAATCGCATTGAGAGATTTAGCCAATCATGGTTCTAAAATGCTATTTCCATCTGATTTTACTCAAAAAGAAAAGCCTGTTCCAATCAATGGCTTGATATGGATGGGGGAAAAGGAATTTATGTTTGAGCAAATCAAAGCCAAATTAGCAGAAGGATTTAATTGTATAAAATTAAAAATAGGCGCGATTAATTTTGAGGAAGAACTAGCCTTATTAAAATATATTCGGCAACAATTTTCTGCCAAAGAAATAGAAATAAGAGTAGACGCCAATGGCGCCTTTTCGCCTAATACTGCCTTAGACAAGTTAAAAAGACTAGCTGATTTTGATTTACACTCCATTGAACAACCAATCAAACAAGGGCAATTAATGGAAATGGCACAGCTTTGTGAAAAAACACCGCTACCTATCGCTCTAGATGAAGAATTAATTGGCATCTTTGCAGCAGTAGATAAACGGAAAATTATAGAAACTATCCGACCTCAATATCTAATTTTTAAGCCAAGTTTTATTGGTGGATTTAGTGGTACACAAGAATGGATTGATCTATGTTCGGAGTTTGATACGCCTTGGTGGATGACTTCTGCTTTAGAGTCGAATATTGGACTAAATGCGATTGCGCAGTGGACAGCGACCTTAGACAATCCAATGCCACAGGGTCTAGGAACGGGGCAATTGTATACTAATAATATAGATGCTCCACTGGCTGTTAGAAATGGGCATATTTATTATCGACAAGATAGTCGATGGGATTTAAGTAACTTGGATTGTAAATAAAGTTAGTCTTTCCTGTACTTGGAGTGCTGGAAAGACTGATACAAACAAACAAAATGGGATTATTTAAAAAAGGAAATAAATTATATAGCATCTTCAATTTGAAGTGCCCTCGCTGTCATGAAGGAGATTTATTTCATACGGGAACTTGGTCGTTTCAAGATATTACGGGAATGCCAGATAGATGTCCTAATTGTAAGCAAAATTATATGCCTGAGCCTGGTTTTTATTACGGGGCGATGTTTATCTCTTATATTTTCTGGGGCTTTTTCTGTGTTATTTTTGGCGGTGTTTCGATTATGGTTTTAGGGCTGAGTGTAAATATGACAACGCTCATATTAATTGGTATATCGGCTATATTTTTTGTTTGGTTATTCCGTACTTCCAGATCTGCTTGGTTTAATGCGGTCGTGCATTATGATCCTAAATTCGCAACAAAAAAATAAGTTATGCCTTTTGAAAGAGCCTATGTTTCTCTAATCGTCAATGGCATTAATTATACAAAGGATGCCTTATTGCAAGCCACTTATGAAGAAAAGATAGAAAAAAATGCGGTAGATGAATCGTGGTTAAAGAGTCTTCACAATTTCTTAGTAGAATGGATCAATGAAGAAGACTTCGTTACCGTAAATACTTCTGGGTCAACAGGCACACCAAAACAAATTCAACTTTCCAAAGAACGCATGATGCAGAGTGCATTTATGACGGGCAAATATTTCAATTTTAAAAGTGGTCAAACCGCTTTATTATGCCTGCCTTGTGATTATATAGCAGGGAAGATGATGGTCGTACGGTCGATGATGTGGGGCTTAGATTTACAATTGGTGCCGCCTGCGGGAAATCCTATGGGGCAGATAGCACAGCCAATTGATTTCGCGGCAATGATTCCCTTACAAGTAGCCAATGTTTTTGAACAAAGTCCTGCTAAATTTTCATTGATAAAAAAACTTATTATTGGTGGTGGAAAGGTCGATGTACAGTTGCAAGAAAAATTACAAACCATTGCCACTCAATGTTTTGCCACCTATGGCATGACAGAAACTATTACCCACGTTGCGATTAAAAAATTAAATGGAGTAGCGCAAACAGCTTATTTTGAAGGTTTAAATAATATCCAATTTTCTAAAGACGAAAGAGATTGTTTAGTCATTGATGCTCCCCGTCTATCTCCCGAAAAAGTAATTACTAATGACATTGTAGATTTAAAAAATGAACATCAATTCGAGTGGTTAGGCCGCTTTGATAATGTCATTAATACAGGTGGAGTGAAGGTTTTTCCAGAAAAAGTAGAAGAAAAACTCGAAAAAATAATAACGAATAGATTTTTTATTACCTCCTTACCCGATAAAAAACTAGAAAATAAAGTGGTCTTATTTATTGAAAGTGAGCAATGGATGAAAGAAAAAATAGATGCGTTAAAGCTTGATTTAAAACAAGTTTTGACTAAATTTGAGCGGCCAAAAAACATCTATTTTATACCAAGGTTTGCAGAAACAGCTACAAATAAAATTCAGCGGAATCGAACAAAAGAGAAACTTATAAAGTTTAACTTATAAAACTTTCAGAAAATTTTGAAAGTTTGTATATTTGTGTTAGGGTAGACTTTAGTTCTGTTCTGAATACTTGTTTAAACTTGAAAGCTATTTTACGGACTAATTGAGATTCAGAAAATAATGTGCGTTTTTTAGAGGGCGATATTTCT
>CALDTJ010000152.1 GCA_937924145.1 uncultured Saprospiraceae bacterium | reverse complement strand
CTGGTTTGGACGGTTTCTTTTGCCCTCATTTTCTACCAAAAATTATTTCCGTAGCCCTGCTATGAAAAGAATTTTTGGCAAAAACTGAGAACAAAATAACCTCGCCCAACTTGACGGATTTATTATTTCGTCGTTACTTACAAAAAATAACTTCCAATAACCCTTAATAATCTTCAATAACTCCATTATCAATATTTAAATAAACAAATGGTCAAAATAAAAACAGTTGCTAAGCAATTACCTCCCTATTCTCGGACAACTAAAGAAATCATTCCGTATGTCAAAGCATGGATGTCAGGACAAGAAGAGCGGTTTCAGCGCAAAGTGGTAAAAATTATTGGTAATGCAGGTATTGACAAGCGGTATTCTATTTTGGATGCTGATGATATGTTTTTACCCCGCACTTTTGAAGAAAAAAACAATATTTACATCCAAGGAGTTTTGCCGCTGGCAGAAGGGGCTTTACGAAAAGCATTAGAAAAAGCAGCTTGGTCTGCTAAAGACTTAGATTATATCATTACAGTAAGTTGTACTGGATTTATGATTCCTTCGGTTGATGCTTACCTAATTAATCGGGTGGGCTTAAGACAAGATGTCGTTCGTCTGCCTGTTACCAAAATGGGTTGTGCGGCAGGAGTGTCTGGAATTATTTATGCCAAAAATTTCTTAAAAGCCAACCCCAATAAACGGGCAGCCGTGATTGCGGTGGAGTCACCCATGTCTACTTTTCAACAAGAGGACTTTTCGATGGTAAATATTGTTAGTGCGGCCATTTTTGGAGATGGTGCAGCTTGTGTTCTATTATCTTCTGATGAAAAAGCGGAAGGGCCGATTGTGAGAAATGAGGATATGTATCACTTTTTTGATGCGACACACATGATGGGATTTGCGCTAAAGAATACAGGTTTACACATGGTCCTTGACCCGAGTGTGCCAGAAACCATTGCTGCTCACTTTCCAAAAATTATTCATCCATTTTTAGCAAAATCTAATACGACGATTGAAGAAATAGACCATCTGGTTTTTCACCCAGGAGGCAAAAAAATTGTACAAACTATCGAAGGATTATTTGGTGTATTGGGCAAAAATATTGATGATACCAAAGAAGTATTGAGGGCTTATGGAAACATGTCTAGTGCCACCGTTTTATACGTCTTAGAACGATTTTTAGAAAAGGATATACCCGCTGGAGAAAAAGGATTGATGTTAAGTTTTGGCCCAGGTTTTTCCGCACAAAAAGTTTTATTAGAATGGTAGCTGAATTTAAAGGTAAAAATTATTGGGCAATCATTTTGGGGGGATCTTCTGGTTTGGGTCTAGCTACTGCTAAAAAAATGGCAGAATTGGGCTTAAATATCTGTGTTGTCCATCGAGATAGAAAATCTACTTTGTCAGTTATCAACAACCATTTTAAAGAGATGAAGGCTGGCAAGACGGACTTTATTTCCTTCAATGTAGATGCACTCAACAAAGAAAAACGGACTGATTTAATAGCAACCTTGAAAAGTAAATTAGGAGAAAGTGGAAAAGTCAAAGTATTGGTACATAGTATTGCTAAAGGCAATCTAAAACCAATGATTTCTACCGATAAACCGATTCTAAAAAATGATGATTTTCATCTGACGATAGAGGCGATGGCAGTTTCTTTATACGATTGGGTGCAACAGTTATTCCAAGAAAAAATGTTTGCTGAAGACACCAGAATTATCAGTTTTACGAGTGAGGGCAATCAAAAAGCTTGGGAAAACTATGCGGCAGTCTCTGCTGCTAAAGCTACTTTGGAGGCAATTACTCGCAATCTCGCTTTGGAGTTCGCACCTCATGGAATCAGAGCTAATTGTATTCAAGCGGGTACAACTGATACGGCATCTTTTCGGATGATTCCTGATAGTGAAACTTTGAAAGCACATAGTTTACTTCGGAATCCGTCCAATAGATTGACGACCCCCGAAGATGTGGCAAATGTAGTTGGTTTACTGTGTCAAAAAGCCGCTTTTTGGATTAATGGAGCCGTTATTCCTGTAGATGGTGGCGAACATCTTAGGTGACGAGCCACCAGTTAGGCAAGATTTGCATAAATTTAAGAAATGACAACTGAAAAGATAATTGCTTTACTTCCTTACTCCAAACCCTTCTTGTTTGTAGATGAAATAGAGCAGATAGATGAAAATGGCGTAATTGGAACTTATACTTATCCATCTGATTCCTATTTTTATGAAGGGCACTTTGTCAATCATCCTATCACCCCAGGAGTAATCTTGACAGAAACAATGGCACAAATTGGGTTGGTTTGCTTGGGGCTATACCTAATGAGTGAAAAGATAAATGATGGAACAAAATTACCCGTAATGGTCATGGTTTCGAATGAAACGAATTACTTTCTACCCGTTTATCCTAATGAAAAAGTACGGATTTCTTCTGAAAAAGTATACTTCCGCTTTGGAAAATTGAAATGTAAAGTAGAGATGCGAAACGGGAAAAACGAATTGGTTTGTCAAGGTATTATCTCAGGGATGATTGCTAGGAAATAGTGTAATATTTCGACAAGTTTATCAAAACTGCAAAAGTAGTTGGCATTTTTAAATCTAAAATTGAAAATGATAAATTTAAAATTGAAAAGTAGAGAGCAGTAGTTATTTAATTGATTATCAGTTAAATATGGCCAATAACTCACTTTTAAATTTTGATTTTTAGATTTTACATTTTTAATTAAAAAAACAAAAGTGTCAACTACTTCGATAAACATGT
>CALDTJ010000151.1 GCA_937924145.1 uncultured Saprospiraceae bacterium | reverse complement strand
GATATGGAAGAGTATTCTTATCACGGGTATTCTACTACTGATTTTTATAAAGTTGATACCCGTTTTGGCAGCAATGCCGCTTATCGTCAATTGAGTAAGGAAGCAAAATCCAAAGGGATCAAATTGATTATGGATATGATTGTGAATCATTGTGGTTCATTCCATTGGTGGATGGAAGATTTACCGATGAAAGACTGGATTAATCAATGGGCAGCATACACCAATACCAATCACCGAAAAACATTACTTCAAGATCCTTATGCCTCAGAGATTGATCGCAAGGCCTTTACAGACGGATGGTTTGTGCCGACCATGCCCGATCTCAATCAACGCAATCCATTAATGGGAAATTATTTAATCCAAAACAGTATTTGGTGGATAGAGTATTTAGGTTTAGCAGGCATTAGGATGGATACTTATCCATACCCAGACATGGATTACATGACCGAATGGACTCGACGAGTGATGGAAGAATATCCAAATTTCAACGTCGTAGGAGAAGAATGGTATAATGATCCCGCCATCGTCTCTTATTGGCAAAAAGGCAAGCATAATAAAAATGGCTATACCTCTGATTTGCGCAGTGTGATGGACTTTCCCCTACAAACGGCAGTGGTTGATGCCCTTAATGAAGAAGAAGGCTGGGGAGCGGGCTGGATGACCTTATATGAGATGCTAGCTAAGGATTTTTTATATGCTGATCCATCTGAGTTAGTGGTTTTTCCTGATAACCATGACATGAGCAGGATTTTCAGTCAAGTCAATGAGGACTATGAAAAATTCAAATTAGCTATTATTTATACCTTAACAACTAGAGGCGTACCTCAAATTTATTATGGTACAGAAATATTGATGAAAAATCCAGGTACTTCTGATCATGGAGTAATCCGTAGTGATTTCCCTGGTGGTTGGAAAGGTGATAAAATTAATGGGTTCACTAAAGAAGGTTTAAGCGAACAACAAAAAGATGCGCAAGCATGGATGAAAAAACTACTAAATTGGCGAAAAACGGCTAGTGCTGTTCATCATGGAAAACTAACTCATTTTCTTCCAGCCGATGGCGTTTATGTATATTTTAGATATGACGACGACCAGAAAATCATGGTGATACTAAATAAAAATGACCAACCTTATTCCTTAAAATTAGATCGTTTTGGGGAGTTGCTAGAAGGCGTAACTGAAGGAACAAATGTGATGAGTGGAGAGAAGGTAGATTTGACGAAAGAAGTTGATTTACCTGTGATGGAAGGGTTGATTTTGGAGTTAAAATAGTTGCGAGTTGCGGGTTACGGGTTTCCTAAAACAGGCAACTCGCAACTCGCAACCCGCTCTACTTATCCAACCACCGCTTAAAGTCCCCTACTCTATCCCGACTAACAATCGTCTCCAACTCAGTAGCAGGAAATAATTCCAATTTTAAACGGCTATTAAAGTAAGTATGAATTTTTTTGATGGAAGGAAGGTGGGTAATGATTTTTCTATTAATACGGAAAAAATCTGCGGGGTTCAGTACTTCAATGAGTTGGTCGAGTGTATAGTCCAAATTGTGCCTTTTACCATTTTGCTGGCAGGCAAAAATAAGTCCATCCTCCGAGTAGAAATAGGCAATATCACTCACTTTTAAATAAGTCAATTGTTGCCCAATTTTCACTAAAAACCGTTCTTTATATTCTTTTTGGGTAAGCGTTTGTAAGAGTTGTTCAATAGCAGAGTTGTCTACAACTTTACTATTTTTTTTGAAATATTTATCATATTGAAAAAGTGCTTTTTCTAATTCTTCGGGGTCAATTGGTTTTAATAAATAATCTAAACTATTGACTTTGAATGCTTGTAAAGCATATTCATCATAAGCGGTTGTGAAAATGATAGGCGACGTTACCTCTGTTTGTCCAAAAATCTCAAAACTCACGCCGTCTGCCAACTGGACATCCATAAAAATAAGGTCAGGCTTCTTATAAGTTTCTAACCATTCAACGGTATGTTCCACACTATCGAGCACCTCTAATACTTCAATCTCTGGTCTGAACTGTTTTACCAATTTTGTCAACCGTTTGGCAGCCGGTCTTTCATCTTCGACAATTAATACTTTCATAAATGTAGAGGTATAAAGGTGCAAGGGTATAGAGGTATAAAGGCTGCAAACTGCTGACTGCAAACTGCATTCTGCCTACTGTTTACTCCATTTTTTCACTTGAATAACCATCTTTTTTTCAGATTCGTTCAATTGGAATTTAGCCACCTCATATTTTGGTGCGCCCCATTTACTTCGGGCATTATTGGAAAAGCCGTAAGGTTCTGTAGGTACGCCAAAAAGATTGGTATCTAACTTTTGATTTCCATTGACATCATGATAAACAGCGATGGAATATTCACCGAGTGGTAAGTTAGGAAAAATAACGTTGAATGCACCTGTTTTTTCTACCAAACCTATTTTTGAGACGACTGCTTTATCATCTTTCAAAAAGTTGTCAGGGCCTTCAAAAACAGCAATCATCATATTACCTTGTGGTTGGAGGATATTCTCAACAGTGAGGTTTAAGTTACCTGTTTGAGTAGCTTTAGGGCTATTCGTAAAAAGGGTAGCAATCAGTAGACTTAGAGAAAAAAATAAAAGTTTTACAAAGGCCATTGCATAGAATTTGTTGAGCAATAATTTATGCAATAATCCACAATCTCGGGCAGATTAACCAGTTTTTAAGCAGAATTAACAGGAGTTTAAGTAGGAAATGAAGGATTAATCCGTATTACTTATCGAGCAATCAAAGGTAAGGAAACAATAAAAGAAGTAGAAGTCGCAATCACATCCACCGCCTCATTGGAAAAGAAACGATAACGACTTTTGATATTTTCTAAACCAAATTTAGTAGAGTCTTTAATTTGCTTTTTCTTCTGCAAATTATTTTCAACGATCAATTTCCCAGCATCGTTAATTAGCACTTTAATTTTCAAAGGCTTAGAAGAAGAAATCACGTTATGTTTAATCGCATTTTCAAATAGAATCTGTAAGGAAAGTGGAATAATTTGGTCATTCATTCTTGCCTCTGAAATGTTCATTTCTACCTGTAAATTCTCTTCAAACCGTTCTTTCAACAAAAAAACATAAGCATTCAAAAAGTCTAATTCTTTTTTGAGTGGAATGAGTTTTTCATCACTCATTTCTAAAATGTAGCGGTAGACTTTCGATAGCTTTTGGACAAATTTCACCGACTTTTCCGCATCTTCTGGAATAAGGTAGGCAAGGGTATTTAAACTATTGAATAAAAAATGAGGATTGACTTTACTTTTTAAACCTTCTAACTGCGATTTAATATTTTCTCTTTGAAGTTCTTCTTTTTCTTGAATGGATTTTTTGAGTTGTTGGTAAAAATAAATGCCTTCATAAATGGCCACTACTAGTGCAATCATTACTAAAGTTGACACTGACATAGAAACATCTGGTGCAATGTTAGTTACATCAAAAAGTGCTTTTAAACAAAGGGTAGATAAAATTGGATCTAATAAAAAATAGGTAATCACAACTAAAATCAATTCATAGCTAATTCTTTTACCTACATCTTCAAAAAGTGGAAATTTAGCACGAACAAAGACAAAAATTTTACGAAAAACGAAGATATAAACACAAGAATGAACAAAAGTAATAATAACGGAAGTTTGATACCAATCAGGATTTACGCTGCCTAAAAGGCTCTGTTTACCAAACATAAAAGGCATAATCAGGCTCACTATCGGAATACCGATAATCATCAGCCACGTATCATCAAAACCCAATATTTCCTTTTTTGCACAAACTTTCATTAATTACCAATATTTATTATTCCTGATAGGCTACACTAAAATATACTGTAAAATAGGTTCAAAAAATTAGAAAAGCAAATAGTTTCAGTCGGGTGATCTCAAGAGGGAAAGAAGCGTAAAAAAGTTTAGTTATCGGGGGTGATTCCGATAACTAAACATCATTAAAACTCACGAGTTACAAAGATGCTTAATTATGGTATTAGATTTTAGGATAAAAAGTTGAGTTGTAGAATTTGCGGGTTGAACTGTTAAAATATTTAAAAAATTATTCTACTCTATTGGATACCTGCGGTCAAATTCATTAGCTGTAATGAAATTTACCTCTCCAAACACCCAGTAATCAAATCTCTTTTTTATAGCTAGAATTTGAAATCGAAATCTAACAAAATCTCTAGCAGATATTTTAAGCACAAAAAGAAATTTCTTATCACAATCCTCACTTAATAAAAATGGGTAAAATGCATTGTTTAGACCGCAGTCTTTTGCCACAGTCATCAATAATGCAAAGCTATCTATCATTTTTCGATCAGCCTCAAAGTCATTAGCTAGCAATAGTAATAAAAGTTGCTCTACAGAAAATTCATCTGTATTCCCATTTGCTTTCAAATCTTCCATAAATACAGACAAGTCTTTCATTTCCACAAATGTAATTCTTGTCTTCTCTTGTATATCTTCAAGCAATAATGCATCGGCAGACTTAGGCATTTTTTTTACACCTCGTCTCTTACAATACTTATCTTTTAAAACATCAAAATCTATAACTTCCTTCTGAGAGTTACAGCAAGAAGATACTAGATCACAAATAGGTTTTTTAACTAAAAGGCCATTACTTTCAAGTAGAGTGTTTAGCTCTGTTAACATTTATGAAGGTTTAAATTAAACAATAATCCAGCATTAAATCCAAACCAACTTTTGCATAGGTTGAGCAAATAAATTAAATAATTCTTCCATGTTTGAAGTGACATCTTCAAAAATACTCCCATTTTCACTTTCTTTCCCTAAATAAAATTTAGTTCTATCGGGAATCAATGAATCAGAATAAGTTTTAAGCGCCTCTATAAAATAAGGGCTATGAGAAGACAAAAGAATAGGAATGCCATTTTTTACTAGGTTGACAATGAGTTTAGCATATTCTAATTGCCAAAAAGGGTGCAAATGCACTTCTGGTTCATCTAAAATAAGCAGAGATTTTTTGTGTAGATTACCCGTTGAGGCCAATATTTGTAATAATCCAAATGACTTTATACCTGATGCAACATTTCCAACATTAAACTTATTTTTCTGTTTATCTTCATAAACAAAATCATTCCTTCCTTCATCATAAGACATTATCCCACCAATTATATTTGTAATCTTATCAGAAAGTTTTTCTTGATATCTTATATTATTTTGAGAAAGTTTTTTTAGTAAGTCAAAAGTCTGAAAAGGTAAACCTTGAAAGGAGTTGCCATCATTGATATTTGTCCGATTAAATGCAAGGTTATTCTTAATAAACTTACTCAAAGATAAAATTAAGGGAGTTTCAACAATAGTTGCATCAAATATAAGCCCGATGCTATCATCTATAGATTTAGGAAATTCACCTAAGAAAGTAGCATTAGTAATACTATTAACTTCGAATGAATTTATTTTTTTGTTAGCATTATAAAATTCAATCTTAGTAGGTGATTTAGCGAATCTATTAGTAATTTCGCCATTTAAAACATCATTTAACGTATCATTGACTCCTTTATTAAAAATAATATTATTAAATCTAGAATTAGTAATAACCCCTTTAATCTGATTAAACAAGTTGACTATTTGATTACCTTTTTCAGCACTTCTTTTTGCTTTGACTTTCTCTAGTATATCTTGTTCTAGGCGAAGAATATACTCAAACGCAATTAAATGATCTGAAATCTCCGAGGAATAGTTGTTATTAATCCCCTCAATCTTTTTCAAATCCAACAATATTGTACTTGGCTGAAAGAAATCTCTAACTTCTCCATTCAATCCTAAATCATCTATTAAATATTTATCTATTGCATTTAATATCTGACTCAGTGAATTCAACTTTTTACTTTCATAACTTTCTACTGCGTTATTAATTCCTTTTACTAAACTGAAAATAGCCTTACCAATAGTAGATTTGCCTACACTATTCTCACCAGTCAAAACAGTAAGGCCATTTAATTCAATTTCTGCTGATTTTACCTTACCAATATTTTCAATAATATACTTCATATAAAATTATCAATAAATTCTAATATTATTTCTTTTCCAAATTAGTAAAAAAATATCAAAGGTTCACTATTTTCTCAAACAACTAATCGGAATGGAAGAAAGTTTCTTTACTTCAAATACCCAATCATCAACCTAGCAGCTCGATCAGAAGCCCCGACATTTCCTAATTGCTTTTTAATCTGGCGATAAGCGACTTTCAATTCGGCTGCCTTCTCTGGTTCTAGAATATTTGATAATTCCTTTTTTAAATTAACAAAGGTCAGCTCATCCTGAATCAATTCTTTTACTAAAGGACGATCCGCAATTAGGTTGACTAAAGAGATATAAGGCACATTAATAATTCGCTTAGCAATCTGATAAGTCAACCAATTTCCTTTGTAGCAAACGACTTGAGGTACTTCGAACAGTGCTGTTTCTAAAGTGGCCGTACCAGAAGTCACTATAGTTGCTTTGGCTTGATTCAGTAAAGCATAGGTTTGATTTTCTAATAAAATCACTTTCGATTTTTCGATACCCATTATCGAAATTATTTCTTCATAAAAAGTGATTGGAATGGAAGGCGCAACTCCGATAACAAATTGATAATCTACAAAGTGTTCTACTAGCAGCAACATCTCTTTTAGAACGACTACTATTTCCTGTTTTCGGCTACCTGGTAATAAAGCAATAATTTGTTGATCTTTAAAAGAAGGAGATTCTATAAAAGAATCGCCTTCTCCGAGTGGCTTAGAAGGAGATTCTTTATTAGAATCTTTTTCTTTATACGCTGCAATAGCATCCAACAAAGGATGTCCCACAAAATCCACTTCCATACCATGCCGCTGATAAAATGCCTTTTCGAAAGGAAGGATGACAAAGAGTTGATCCACGTAAGCCTTGATCTTCTCAACTCGACTTTCACGAGATGCCCAAACCTGTGGAGCGATGTAATAAAACACCTTAATCCCTTCGGTCTTTGCCCATTTGGCAATCCGTAAATTAAACCCAGAATAATCAATTAAAATCAACACATCAGGACGATGTGCGCCAATATCTTTTTTACAAAAATCAATATTCTTAGAAATCGTTCGAAGATTTTTCACGACTTCCCAAAATCCCATGAACGCCAATTCTTGATAATGTTTTACCAAGTCGCCACCAGCAGCTTGCATTAGATCTCCACCCCAGCAACGGAAAGTTGCATCCTCGTCTTCTAGTTGAAGCGACTTCATGAGGTTGGAGGCATGCAAATCGCCCGATGCCTCCCCTGCTATAAGGTAGTAGTTCAAGGTAATGAGGTAATGAGGTGACAAGGTAATGAGGCAGGAAGGAATTAGGATTGCAATTAATTTTAGAAATCTTTGACTAACCTCCTTATTACCTTATCTACTTATAACCTTATTACCTCGAATTTAAAAAATATCTCCTGCAAATTTAAAGAGCCAAACACCTACATAAATCAAAGTGGCAATCATGACACCACGCATAGTCGTATGGTACCATTGCTTCTGATAATATCTAAATGGAATAATATTCAGACAAATTGCCAACACTGCTATAGTTCTTGCTCGAAAAGTAATCGTACGAGTATCTGAACTTAGCCAGTCCGCAGCAGCTACTTGTTCAAAAAGGGTCAGAATCAGTGCATATCCCACGAAAGGAACGGCTAATCCTAAGAGTAGACCGATAATCAGAGAATCTTTATCTAACATAATTTTGTGAGGTTATGAGTTGATAAGTTTTTGAGTTGATAAGGTAATAAGATTAGTAAGACTCAAACGTCCCACTATCAACACTATTTTGCCTACTATTACCTTTATTCAATTTTTCCAGTGCTTTCATTCCTTTAATCGCTTTATAAGCGGTCAGATCATGTTGACATGGGACAACAGAAATATAACCATTTTCAAGTGCCCAAACATCAGAGTCTTCGCCAATATCATTATTCACAAATTCTCCAGACATCCAATAGTAAGGTTTACCCAAAGGATCTTTATTTTCTAAAAAATCTTCTTTCCAGCCTGCTTTTGCTTGGCGACAAACTTTAAATCCTTTAATTTCTTCCTGTGGTAATTTTGGAATATTGACATTCAACAATTTCGTATTTTCGCCTAAGCCATTTTTCAAAGTATATTCAATAATTTCTTTAACAAATGGTTTGCTTGCCTCAAAATCAGCATCAAAACTAAAATCTAAAAGAGAAAAACCAATAGAGTTCATTCCTTCTAAAGATGCTTCCATTGCCGCCGACATCGTTCCTGAGTATAAAATATTAATAGCTACATTCGAACCGTGATTGATACCAGAAACACATAAATCAGGCATCCGACCTTTTAGAACAACGTTTCTCGCAAGTTTCACACAGTCCACAGGCGTTCCAGAACATTCATACGCCTCAATATCTCCAAAAGTATCTACCTTATTCAACCTCAGTGGCTCATGAATAGAAATAGCATGCCCCATTCCTGACTGTGGAGAATCGGGCGCCACGATAATCGGTGTTCCTATTTCTTTTACCACTTCTATGAGTGCTTTGATGCCTGGAGCAAATAATCCATCATCATTTGTAATTAAAATTAAAGGTTTGGTCATATTTTATCTTCTAATGAATAAAGGGCAAAGGTAGGGATTTAAATATTTTCGTGTGTGAACCCTCCAAGGGTTCCAAACCCTTGGAGGGTTAAGCGATTTAGAATAAAGTCTATTGGATGGTCATAGATGCAGGGCAAAATAGACATCAGCGTTTCAATTTTCGGTCTTTTCAAAATTTTTTACAAAAAATAAACCTTCATTCCTGTAGCTTGTTCTATTTTTGCATTTTAAAAAAATAAAACTAGAGTCCTGGTAAGTTAGAAAAATCTATTTTCTTACACTCGACTCTCTATTTTAAATAACAACATGGCAGATTTCGGTAAAAAAGGAGTTCTAGTAGTCAATTTAGGTACACCTGATAATCCTTCAAGAGGAGCAGTTTACAAATATTTAAAAGAGTTTTTATTAGATGAGCGAGTACTTGATATTTCTTGGCTTGCCAGAAATTTATTGGTTAGAGGAATTATAGCCCCTTTTCGATCAGGTTCCTCTGCTAAATTGTATAAGATGCTGTGGACGGAAGAAGGTTCACCGCTAAAAGTATATGGAG
The DNA here is from genome assembly GCA_937924145.1 of uncultured Saprospiraceae bacterium. Classification (GTDB taxonomy): domain Bacteria; phylum Bacteroidota; class Bacteroidia; order Chitinophagales; family Saprospiraceae; genus JAFMDF01. The sequence continues at coordinate 388 of CALDTJ010000151.1, read as the reverse complement.
AAAAGTTAGAAAAAGAACTCAAACCTTTATTGGGCGAAGAATATGAAGTTGTTTTAGCAATGCGGTATCAAAGCCCTTCCATAGAAAGTGCGATTAAGCACCTCATGGATATGCGTGTTTCGGAGATAATTGTCTTACCATTATTTCCTCATTATGCGTCTGCTAGTACAGGTTCCGTTCACCAAGAAGTAATGCGCTTGATGTCCAAAGAATTTGTTATCCCCAAAATGACTTTCATCAATTCTTATTATGACAATCCAGCCATGATAGATGTCTTTGTTGAGAATGCTCAACAATTTGACATGGCTACTTACGACCATGTTTTATTCAGTTTTCACGGTCTGCCAGAGCGTCAAATGGTCAAATCAGACCGAGGCAACCACTGCCA
>CALDTJ010000150.1 GCA_937924145.1 uncultured Saprospiraceae bacterium | reverse complement strand
AGGCAAAGTAAAATAATTAATTAGCCATTTATGAGTTCATCTTTTTTCCCTAGCATCCCATCCGCAAGCGGGTCACAAACAGCGTTTGTTCTTGTTGAAAATGCTCGCCATAGCGGTGCTATGTCTGCGCTTTTCGCCTAGTCTAGGAAAAAATATTTCCTCAAAATGACCACTTTATTAATTTATTTTGCCTAATGCCTCGGACAAAATAAATTTAGTTTCTATAGAAGTCATTTACATCATCAAAACTATTGTTATTCATCATTCTTTGACAAGTATCGTAGTCGATTTGTCAGAGCGCGTTAATGCTTAAACACAACAACTATGCTCTTTCTTTGGGCCATTCTTTTTGCTTTCTCTGTTAATAAAATTGGAACCTATTTGACCATTCAGTTTGCCAAACAACAGCATTTGGTAGAAACAACTGACCATAGAAAAATACATACTGAAAAAGTAGCAGCCTTAGGTGGCTTACCAATCTTTGTGACTTTATTTATGGGAACGATGATACTTTCTCCAATGCATTCCAGTCAACTTCCTATAATTTCAGCAGTTTTTATCCTTATGGCTATCGGTCTTTGGGATGACTTAAAAAACATTGGAATTAAACGGAGATTATTGGTACAGCTAGTAGTTGGTAATATTGCCTATTTTACTGGATTTAAGTTTGGCTTAGAAGGAAATTTGGCGAGTAGTTTTGCCGATTATACCTTGACACTTGGCTTTATTGGACTGATGATAAATGGCGTAAATTTCATGGATGGAATCAATGGTTTAGCAGGCAGTTTAGGGGCGATAGCAACAGCGATTTTTGCTAGTATATTTTATACCTATGGCTACACAGAATTAGCACTTTTAGCATTGGTTTATTTCGGTGCTTTATTAGGTTTTTTAAGTTATAATTTTGGTAAAAAAGCAGCTATTTTCATGGGAGATAATGGATCAACTGTAATGGGTTTTCTGCTGGCTATTTTCGCATTAAAGGTATGGAATTTTTCGGGCGAATTAGCAAATGGAAAGATGCTATCAAATATTGCTTTAGGGCTAATAGCTTTACCTATTTTAGACCTTTTTGGAGTGGTTATTTTTAGACTACTCAATCGACAATCCCCATTTCAAGCAGACAGAAATCACATCCATCATTTGGTGACTGATGCAGGGAATAGCCATCCAAAAACCTGTTTGATTATTTTAGTTTGGGTCATTGCTTTAATCACCATCTTTTACTTTGGAATCATCAGCAATATCTTGATTGCCAGTTTAGTAATTTCCCTAAGTTATCTTTTTCTGAGAGTCGCTTATAGCAATACTAAATCTCCTGCAATTTCTCCTGTAAAATGGGGTAAGCCTGTTCCGCAGCCATCTCCAATTGCTTGATTAAACCTTGCAGTGCAGGCGAATCATAATTAGCCTGTTTGATTATTTTTTCTATTTCTGCTGCTGTATTTTGTTGGTCTTTCATCCCTAACATCATAAAATTAGGCTTTAGACGGTGAGCAGTTTGATAAACAACTTCCCAATTTTCTCGCTTAAAAGCAGTACGCAAATCTTCCAAAGTCTTAGGAGATTCTTTAATGAAGGTAGCGACCATATCTTTTACAAAAAGTCGATCTCCATTGCTAAATTCGTACAGATAATTAAGACTAATGGTGAGCTGATTTGGTAAGATGATCTCTTGGGCAACAGGTGTTTCCACTGCTATTTCTTCGGTGAATCCCATCACTTTTCCAATCTTATCTAGCAGTAAATCAGGAGAAAATGGTTTGGTTAAATAGTCATTCATTCCAGCTTTGATCGCTCTATTTTTTTCGTCTAAAAGTGCCGCCGCAGTCATTGCAATAATCGGCACTTGCTGGTTCTGATTTTCTGCTGAATTTCTAATGGCTTTAGTAGCCGATACGCCATCCATTTCAGGCATGTGAATGTCCATTAAAACTAGGTCATATTTGGTATGCATAGTGAAATCTATCGCCTCTTTTCCATTGATCGCTAAATCAAAATTACATTCCCAAATATCTAAGATTTTGGTAATTAGTTTTTGATTCATATCATTATCTTCCACCACTAAAATATCTTGTTCTTTCAACAATGCTCTAATCTGAGTGTTATTGTTTTCAAAGACTCTAGGTTTCTCAATTGCTTTGACCCCAGAATTACCAAAAGGTAAAACCACCTTAAATACAGATCCCGCATTAGGATTACTAGTCGCTTTGATACTCCCTCCTTGAATCTCTACCAATTCCTTGACAATCGTCAAGCCTAATCCTGTGCCACCATATTTTCGAGTTACTTTAACATCTGCCTGCTTAAAGTTTTCAAAAATCACCTCCAATTTATCTTCGGGAATACCAATTCCTGTATCATGCACATGAAATGCTATCCAATATTTATCAGCCGTTTGTTTGTTAATAAATGCTTTTACACCAATCGTTCCTTCCTGTGTAAATTTACTTGCATTCCCCAAAAGATTCGTCAGAATTTGGTTCAATCGCGTAGGGTCACCAATGATTAAATTGGAAATACTTTCGTCCATCGCCATATCAACACTAACCGCTTTGTCCTTGACTTTAAATTGAAAAGTACGCTGCAACCCTTTAAGCATTTGTTCTAAATTGAAACTACGATTCTCAAATTCTAGTTCGCCTGCCTCAATCTTTGAAAGATCCAAAATGTTGTTAATCAAACCCATCAAACTATCGGCTGAAAAACGCAAAGCATCAATGTACTCCTTCTGAGTTTCGCTTAGAGGAGTTTCGTAAAGTAGGTGGGTCATACCAATCACCGCATTCATAGGCGTGCGGATTTCATGGCTCATATTCGCTAAAAACTGTTGTTCTGCTTTTTGGGCCTGCTCAGCTGTAAATTTTGCCAAAGCCAATTCTTGTTCTAGCTCTTTTCGTGCCGTGATGTCGTAATGAATGCCCAACGAGCCGACTGTTTTTCCATCCATGTCAATTATCGGCGCACCACTAATTAGCACCCAAATAATAGACCCATCTTTTTTTCTTAATTGGACTTCATAAACACCTGCCTGTCCTCGTTCTCGTTGCTCATCTTGCTGATCCATCAAGTCATTGAAAGTTGCATCAGGCATAAACACTTCTTTGGCATTGCGCCCTAAGAGTTCCTCAGGCGTGTACCCCGTCATGTCTGCAAACCAATCATAGGCCCTCAAAATATTGTGGTTGAGATCCACTTCCAACAACCCCAATTCCATACCTTCAATAATCCCTCTATATTTCTCTTCGCTTATTCTTAGTTCGAAGGTCCTTTGCGCCACTTTTTGCTCTAGACTTTCATTTAGTTGTCGTAATTCTTCATTGGCTCTGTACAATTCTAGTGCCTTTTTTTCCAAAATACTTTCAGCCTCTTTTCTGGCCATTCTTTCCCGAAGAATCCGTCTTTTGAGAATATTTATTTCGTCCATAAGGATTAGACTTTTTTAATCAAAAACAGCACTTCGCTTCCATTCTTCACTATATCTTTTCGAGTTATTATTGCTTTTTCTTGATAATGTTCGAATGTCTTTTCAATCAACCCTAGGGCAAAATCTGCCATACTGCGATCAGAATAGTAGATCATTTCTAAAGTATCCGTTCCTATTCTTTTGGTAGAAAATCTCGGTAATTGAGCATCAGGATACAATTTTTTAACTTCTACATGAATGTACTTTTCGATGGATTCTAGAAAGTCAAATGCATTGGCGGCAGCCTTGAAAAACATTGGATACCCCTTTTCAAAAGTTCCAAATAAGTACTGTCCGAAAGCATTTAATAAGGTAGGAACAGGCGTCTTGGTTTTTTCACCTAGATCTACTACTAGCGTCACCATTTCTTGATGACTGTAGGTGCCAATAGTTGTGTACACACCACCAGATGGCAACTCATTATCCATAATTAATTGGTCAACCATTTCATAGCCGTGAGCTTGTTCGACCATTTCAAAAAATTCTGTAAAGACAATGCCTTTCATTTTAATGTTTTTTGTTTAGACTACTTTAGTAATTTAGATTTGTCCCGTTAGGGACAGTATATCGGTAGAAAATTGGTTATTAGTTCAAATCTGATTGCGCCTTTAGGTGCAATATATGGTGTACCTAAAGGCACACTAAGGTTTTATTACTAAATTAAATTGCTAAATTTCTACCAAGATGATGTACCTAAAGGCACATATTCAAAAATTTACGGTAGAGCAACTTTTAGACTGCAATTATTAGGTGGGGAATTGAAAGGAGGATAGTTTATATATAATCAGCAAAAACTATGCTCAACTACTTGTTATTTAGAACTAAGGATCATGTGGAGAATAAGTTGTAACAAAGGTGAGTAATTATTTTTTTCTTAGTCAAGGCAAAAAACGTAGGCGATGCATCGCATCGACGATGCTTTTTAACGCAGAATAAGGAAAAAAGAATACTCAAACTATTATAAGTTATTTTTTACATGATCCTTGGTATCAACTCGTCTTCTTTTAGCATACGATAAATAGTAGACTTCCCGATATCTAGCTTTTTAGCGACTAATAAAACATCTTTACTATATTTATCTAGGTAAAAATGAATGATTCGATGCTTATATTCTTCCATGGTCATCTCTTGTGTTAGAAATCCTGCTTCTTTTCTAATACTATTGAATTGAATGTCCTCTGCCTCAATAATTTTATCCATCGCCATTACTGCTGACAAGTCAATAATTGCCTTTAATTCTCTAACATTACCAGGGAAAGCATAAGCCAATAATTTACTTTTGGCTTCTTTAGAAAAAGCCATTTTTCCCAATTGGTTTTTCTTGGCAAAATCATTTAGAAAATGCTGTGCCAATAGAATAATATCGTTTCCTCGATCTCTTAACGGCGGCAATTGAATATTTAGTCCCAATAAACGATAGTATAAATCTTCTCTAAAATTCCCTTTGCGAACTTCTTCGGCTAGGTCTTTATGCGTAGCAATAATTATTCTTACATCAAATTTCACTGCTACTTCACCGCCAACTCTCCTGACTTCTCTTTCTTGGATGGCTCTCAACAGCTTTGCTTGGATATTTATATCCATGTCCCCTATTTCATCTAAAAATAAAGTGCCCTTATTCGCCAATTCAAACTGCCCCTTTTTCCTAGTATTTGCCCCCGTAAAAGCCCCTTTTTCATAGCCAAACAGTTCACTTTCTAACAATTCCTTCGGAATTGCACTCATATTTACAGCTACAAAAGGCCCTTTTTTCCTATTAGAATTATGGTGGATGGCGTTGGCAATCACTTCTTTACCTGTCCCCGTTTCTCCAGTGACCGAAACGGTAATATTTGTTTTTACTGCTTTTTCTAACAATTGAAAAATACGTTGCATGGCTTTACTGGTACCAATAATGGAATTATCGAACTGGTATTTCGTATTCAATTGCGTTCGTAAATGAGCTACTTCTTTCTGTAGATTAATGTGCTTTTTGATGTGAGAAAGCGCATTCAGTAGTCGGTCTTTTGTCTCTTCGTCTTTGGTAATATAATCATAGGCTCCTTCTTTCAACAATTTGACCGCCGTAGAAATATCTTGTTGTCCAGATAATATCACCACAATAATCTCTTCATTAAATTTCTTGATTTTCTCCAAGACCTCCTCTCCCGTCATATCAGGTAAGGTATAATCCAAAGAAATAATGTCAGGTTGAAGATGAAGTTGTTGGAGACACTCTTGTCCAGAAGAAAAGACGTGTACCTCATGATCTGGATTTAATTCCATCACATATTTGATCATCCGCTGATACATAAAATCATCTTCTACAACAAATATTCTAGTCGTGTTATTTTTAGCTTTCATAGAAATTGGTAGTTATAAAAAAGGGAGGAGATATTTTCAGTTCTTTAGTCTAAATCCGCTTACGCCTTCAAGGGTTTCGAACTTTTGGAGGTTCCCACGCAAAAAAATTAAGCATAAACACTTTTATACTTACAAAAATTAAACCAATTCCCAAAATTGGAAAATCGTATCCAAATGGGAATGTGTTTTAGGTGAAAATACTTCTAATTCCCTGTTTATCAACAATTTGCAATTTCGGCACTGCATTGGCTTTACTCTAAGCAAATACAATAAAATGACAACTGAAAAAAATAATTTTTTACAATCTCTATTTCATTCCTTAAAATTGGAGTCTTATATCTTGCTAAAATGGTTAAGAGCAGATTTATCAAATTTAGCAGAGGAGAGCGATTTAGATATATTAGTCAAACCTTCGGCAGTCAAAAAAATAGTTGCCCTCATCTCGGAAACCGAGAGCATTCAAAAAGTGGAGGAGGAAAAAAGGTTAGGCGTCAATCATTATTATTTGTATTTCAAAAATGGAGATTTTCTACAGATAGATTTACTATTCAAGTTTATTAGAAAAGATCTAATTTACTTATCTACGAAAGAAGTATTTGAAAATAGCATTGAAATCAACGGCATTAAAACTTACAATCATTCGACCTTATTAGAACATGTGCTATTGTTCAATATGCTAAATAATAGTGGTTTGCCAGTAAAGTACCTCCCTTATTTCAAAAGCCTTTCACAAAAGGAACAAGCTTTCATATTAAATAAATTTAATTATAAATATGGAACCACCTTCACGGATTTAGCTGCTACGCTTCAATTTAGCCAAGTTGAGCAAAGCGCCATTTATAAATATTTAAATTCCTTAAAAGAGAATTCATTATTAAAAAAAGCTAATCATCAAATTGACTATTTAATAAACATTTACCGCCAAATAAGAGAGAATCAAGGCCAAATCATAACATTTAGCGGTGTGGACGGTGCTGGCAAAAGCACAATTATCAAAGACATGCTGGATTTACTGGGGAGAAAATACAGGAAAAAAGTAATTGTTCTTCGGCACCGTCCTTCTTTATTACCCATCATAAGTGCATGGAGATATGGTAAAGAAAAAGCAGAACAAAAATCAGTCGAAAGACTACCAAGACAAGGCGGCAACAAAAGTAGTATCTCCTCTTACGCAAGATTTGCATACTATTATTTAGACTACCTTTTGGGGCAGTTTTATGTCTGGGCAAAGTATTTAGTCAAAGGCTATACCGTCCTATATGATCGTTACTATTTCGATTTTATCATTGATGGAAAAAGGTCGAATATATCTATCACTTCAAGGTTACCAAAATGGCTTTACACCTTCGTCGCCAAACCGAAACTCAACTTTTTCCTGTATGCCGATGCGACTACTATCTTGGCTCGAAAGCAAGAATTAGACGCATCCGTCATAAAACAGTTAACCGAAAGGTATCAATCACTTTTTAAAGAATTCGACCAAAAACATTCTGGCACTTACCTCCCTATTGAAAATATTGATAAAGCAACGACCCTCCAAACTATTCTAAATCACACATTGTAGAAGTCAGCAGTCAGACCATTCATTCGTAAAACACAAATCAACTCATGCTAAAATCACTAATCACAAGCATTATAAAATATAAAACCCCTTCTTTTCAATTTGACGATTCAGTCAGTTCTAGTATGCTCTTTTCATTAGTAATCACTAAATTTTCTAGCTGGCTAAGAAGTTTTAAAATGTTATTAGCAGGTCAATTTTACACCAAGTTATTCTTTGGAAAAAATGTTCAATTAGACTATGCTAATAATATCAAATTCGGAGATTGGAATCAGATTGAAGACCATGTCTACATAAGTGCATTAGGCAAAAAGCCTATTCGATTTGGAAACAATGTAAGAATCGGTGCTTTCAGTAGAATTATCACCTCCACTTCTTTTAATAAAATAGGTTCACATATAAATATTGGCAATAATGTAGGAGTTGGCGAGTTCGCTTACTTAGGGGGAGGCGGAGGTCTAGACATCGGTAATGACTGCATTATTGGCCAATACTTTAGCTGTCATCCAGAGAATCACATTTTTCAAAACCCCGATCAACTTATCCGATTGCAAGGCGTCTCTAGGAAGGGTATAAAAATCGGTAACAATTGTTGGATAGGCGCAAAAGTAACCATCTTAGATGGAGTCGAAATTGGGGATAATTGTGTCATAGCAGCAGGCGCAGTGGTGACTAAATCAATGCCAAACAATAGTGTAATCGGTGGAGTACCTGCCAAAATCATCAAATCAACAGTCGAAGAAGTAGCTCTACATAATTCGTTTTCGCCAGCAGGTATGCCAATGGATTTAATTGATTTGAAAACGAATAATTTTAACTAAGGGAGTTGGAAATAAATAATGTACCCGAATTTTAGGAAGTTATTTTTTCTTTAGACAAGGCAAAAAACGCAGACGATGCCTTTGCATCGGCGAGTATTTTTAACGCAGTATAAAGGAAAAAGAACAAGTAAAATGGGTAGATTATATTTTTCCAAGTCCCTAAACTTCAAACACTACCAAAACAATCAAAATCATGCTAAATAAAGTACTAATAACCGCCTATGCAGTCAATCCATATAAAGGATCTGAGGATGGAATTGCTTGGAATATCATTCGGCAAATGGCTTCACACAATGAGATTATTGCCATTACTAGAACCAATAATCAGGAACCAATCGCACAATATTTAGCAGAAAATCCATTACCAAAAGGAGTGAATTTAAAGTTTGAATATTTCGATTTGCCTTATTGGATGCGGTTTTGGAAAAAAGGAGGACGAGGGGCTTTACTCTATCATTATTTATGGCACTTTTCTGTGATCTTTTTTATTTTAAAACAGCGATTTGATTTTGATTTAGCGCATCATTTAAATTTCAATAACGATTGGACACCTTCATTTTTATGGTTATTGGGCAAACCATTTGTTTGGGGGCCAATTGGTCATCATCCAAAAGTACCTTACCATTACATCAAAAAATACGGAATTAAAGCGACCTGTTTTGAGTCGTTAAAATGGTTGGTTAAAAAGTGCTTTTGGACGTTTGACCCATTCTTAAAAATCACGAAACACAAAGCGGTCAAAGTCATTGGCTTAAACTCTAGTGTGCAAGAAGTTTTGAACCTACCAACTGATAAAATAGCCGTCATTCCAGCGGCTGGAAACACCAGACCAACTATCGAAAAAACGACTACAGATAATAACCAATTTAGAGTATTATCAATAGGAAGATTGGTATCCTTAAAAGGGTTTGATTTGACGATTAATGCCTTTGCGAAATTTTATCACCGACTACCTAAAATTGATCAAAAAAATGCTCAATTGGTCTTAATCGGCAAAGGTCCGCAAAAGCAATATTTAGAGGAATTAATTGACAAAAATAATTTACCAAAACAGATCATCTCTTTTAAAAATTGGATGGACCGTAGAGAATTGGCGCAATATTATACCAATTCTCAGGTCTTTCTATTTCCATCACATGAAGGGGCTGGAATGGTAGTTCCTGAAGCATTATCTTACGGTTTACCTGTTGTATGCTTCGATAATTGTGGGCCAGGAGAATTGATGGACAAAAGTTGTGGCATTTCCATACCTTATGGTACTTATGAAGACTCCATAGAAAAATTAGCCAATGCGCTTTCTAATTTATTTATTGATGAGGAGTTACGGAATATCTTGTCTGTTAATGCCAAAATAAGGTACGAAAAATGCTTTACGTGGGAAGGGAAAGGCAAACAGATTCAAGCTATCTACGAGTCCGTTTTGACATCCGTTTTAACAACAGAATTCGCCTAATTCACCAACAAAACCATCCGTATGAAAAAAATAGTTTGCGTTCACTTATACAATGATTTTAGTGGTAGTCCTTTGGTCTTATCAACTGCAATCAAAGGTTTAGTAAAAAATGGGCACCAAGTGACTTTATTAACTTCTGACAGTGAAGGTTTTTTGTCCGATCTACCCGTCGAAAAGGTAAATATTCCTTATCGTTTTCATAGCAATAAACTAATCCGACTCTTTTTATTGTTGTTCAATCAATGCTTAGTTTTTTGTCAAATTTTTAAATATAGAAAGGAGCAAGATGTGTTAATTTACATTAATACGTTACTACCATTTGGAGCCGCTTTAGCAGGAAAATTAATAGGAAAGAAAATCATTTATCATATCCATGAAACTTCTATTCGTCCGTTACTATTAAAATCTTTTTTAAAATGGGTCGTCTCGTTTACGGCTAATCAGGCGATTTATGTATCTAAATATTTGATGGAAACAGAAAAAATAGTAGGCCCTAAAAGTGTCGTTATTCACAATGCCTTGTCGAGTAGATTCACCCAAAAAGCTAACTTAAACAGAAAGGAAGCAAAAGAAATTCAGCAACCTTTCACCATTTTGATGTTATGCTCTTTGAAAAAATATAAGGGCGTAGATGAATTTGTAGAATTGGCAAAACGTCTACCTGCCTATCAATTTGAATTGGTTCTGAATACAGATGCGGCTGCAATAGCGGAATATTTTGACAACTCAAATATGCCAAATAATTTAGTCGTATTTCCAAAGCAAAACAACGTTCATCCTTTCTACCAAAAAGCAGATTTAGTCCTTAATTTATCGAATCCAAAGGAGTGGATAGAAACATTTGGGATGACTTTATTGGAAGCAATGACCTATGGTTTGCCAGTAATAGCCCCTCCAATCGGCGGGCCAACAGAAATCGTAAAGAATGGAGCCAACGGATTTTCAATAGCCGCTCAAAAGTTACCAGCGATCATTAAAACTATAAAAACAATGGCGCAAGACAAATCTTATTACCTCCAATTATCTTTGAATGCTTTGCAAACAGCTAAATCTTTTAAAGCAATAAATTTTGAACGGGCAATTGTAGCGACAGTGAGGTGATTAATTAATCCTCCACATTACCTAAAAACTCATCAACCCAAGACTGATATACTTCCGTGTCTATAGGCAAAACTAAGCTAGCAATTCCCTTTGCAACGGTCTCCTCTCCCATCCGATCTACTCGACCTTCCATCAAGGTTCGATCGTATGCTTTTGAAAATTCTGGATGTGCTTGAACACTCATCATTCGTTCTCCAACTTGAATAATCGCATTGGGACACATTTTGTTGCCTCCCAATCGAACTGCATTTTTAGGCATTTCTACCACTTGATCTTGACACATCATCAAGAAATTAACCTTTGTTTTTGCTGGTCGCATCCACTTGGTAATTCGATGGACCCGAAACTCATGTACACCAACACACCAGCCCACATCAGTAGCTTTGGCAACTTTCCCACCTAATGCTTCTGCCATTAATTGATGTCCAAAACAAAAGCCAATGAAAAATAAATTAGCATCATATATCTCCCGAATAAAAGCCTTCACACGACGAATCCATGCTAAATCTTCGTAGACAGAATGAGAAGATCCTGTAGAAACATACGCCTGACAGTCCGTTACATTTTCTGGAAATTCTCCTTTGTAAACCTTATAAGAAATCAATTCATATTTCGAAAAAAACCGCTGAAACATCGCAGGATAATCTCCAAACTCCGCCTGATATTCTGGTCGAACGGTATCACAAACTAATAATCCTATTTTCATACTACTTCTTTATAAGTTATTTTAAACCAAGCAAAAGTTACGGCCAATATACCGAAGTAAATAAGTGCCAACATTGGGTTATAAATCGTCATTGCCACCAAAGCAACACTCGCAATGGTCAAAGCGATAATAGGTGCAATTGGATAAAGTGGCACTTTAAATGGTCGTTCCAAATTCGGTTCATTGCGACGCAAAGCTATCACAGAAACCATTGAAATGATATATAAACACAAAGCACCAAAACAAGCAATAGTAATAATCTCGCCCGTTTTACCCGTGAAAAGTGCGATAATCCCAATCATCATATTAAAAATAAGGGCTTTGGCAGGCGTTTGAAATTTAGCATTAACCTCGCCTAAAAACTTGGGGGCAAATCCCACTTTTCCAAATTCATAAGTCGATCGACCTGCTGCTAAAATAATGCCATGAAAAGAGGCAATCAAGCCAAACAAACCTACGGAAGTCACTAATTTATATAGCACATGATTTTCGCCATAAGCCTTAGATAAAGCCAAAGGCAAAGGAGAATCCGAAGCATTTCCGTCTGCATCATATACGATAGATTCCCAACCATCTATTCCTACGGAAGTGGAGAAAGTTAATATGCAAAGAATCACCAAAGTCAGAATAGCTGAACCAAAACCAATCAAAATATTCCGTTGGGGATTGACCGTTTCTTCCGCCACATTCGCCACACCTTCAATCGCTAAGAAGAACCAAATAGCAAATGGAATAGCGGCAAAAGCACCCGACCAACCATTAGGTAAGGCGTTTCGAGTCAAGTTCTCCATTTCGAATTGAGGTGCTGCTGCACCAGCAAAAATCAATAGTTCGCCTACTGCAATAATCGTCACAATTAGTTCAAAAGAAGCGGCAGCTTTCACCCCATAAATATTTAAGCCTGTAAAAATCAGATAGGCCACTAAGGCAACAGGCATGATGCCAAAGGCAGGAAATAAGTTATTTAAATAGGCGCCAATGGCAAAGGCGATAGCAGGTGGCGCAAAAATAAATTCAATATTCTGTGCCATTCCGCCCAGAAAGCCCCAGTTTTTGCCCAAACCTCTCATCGCATAATCAAAAGCCCCACCAGCTTTGGGAATAGCGCAAGCCAATTCTGTGTAGCTAAACGTAAAGGTTAAGTACATGATGATGATAAAGAAAGTAGCAGTCGCCAATCCTAAAGTTCCTCCTTTTTCTAGCCCTAAATTCCAACCAAAATACATTCCTGAGATAACGTAACCGACGCCTAATCCCCATAGCATTAAGGGGCCTAGAGTTCTCTTTAGTGCTTGGGGCTTATTGCTTTTTGCAGACATAAACTTTTTAATTTAAAATCATGCCTATACGAAGGCACGATAATGTTTATTTTTTGACGCAGAGAGACGCTGACTATTATGACTTTTTTATGTTTTCTTTTTGTTTTTAAATCTAAACATAAGCTTAAACATAACTTTTCGTAAGAAAAGAAAACATAACAATTCATAATTTCAAGCAGCGCCTGCCCGAATGCTCAGGCGGGCGGGTCTTTCTGCGTCAAAAAACTTCGTACACGCTTTATGTTAAAATCACAAATATGAAACCCACACGCCTGCGCAGCGGGCAGGTTCAAAATCTAAAAGTGACCATTTAGTCTAGTGTACTTAGATTCTGCTCGAAGGTAATCAAATATTCCACTGAATCCGCAAATAAATTTAATAAATCAAGGAACTAAATATCCTTAGGAATTGTTATATGGTTGTTCATGGGATTATAATTTGTTGTAAACAGCCTAAGCAGATGATTTTGCTTAGGCTGTCTTTTGATATTCAAAAAAAATCAAAAGTGTTACCTCTAAAAGCATAATTTTTTGTATCTTTCCCTCTAATTTCCCCCATTAATCCCCCAACCACAGTATTTCCCACTTATCAATTAACACATTCTTGTTAAATCATCTGATTAATTACCTGATTAATTACTTGAATAACAAAACATTACACATTCACAAAGTTAATATCAACAAAATCAACTTGCAACACGGTGTGCATTAAGGTACTCTGTAAAACATTTTAATCATTCCCCCCTGATTAATACAAGGCTAAAACAAAAACTAATGACTATTCACTTTGCCGCTGTCAGATGGTGGGGATTATTACTATTCGTTTTTATAATAAACTCCCCAAGTATAGCACAAATAACCATTGACCAATTCATGGGTGTCAACACTCGTGGTCAAGATCCACTAAATAGACTCCAAGCTGTTGGACATGTAAGAGAATTCCACCCTTGGGTTTTCAACGAAGGCTTTCCGAATAGTGGGAACGCCTCCCCTGCTTATCCCAACAACCTATACAGTTGGAATCCAAATTATATCGACTTCATTCGCTTTGACGATTTTTATAATGAAATCAGCGGAGATGGCCTAACGATTAGTCCTGTGACTATCCGCAGTATTCCTCAAATCGTCAATCCATTTTTGAGCGAAAATGATCCTAATCGAGACGTGATTTTAGCTCAAAAACCAGTCATGGGTGGCGATGATCCATTATTGCCGAGTTCTTATATTGCTCATGCAGCCTACCTTTATCAGTATGCTGCCAGATATGGAAACAGCGTTTTTTCGCCAAACAGACAGAGCAATTTGGTAGCCAATAGATTAGCTGCGAATGAACTACCAATCACAGGTTTAGGACTGATAGATTATCTTGAAAATTGGAACGAACCTGATCAAAATGGCATATTTTCTATGAACGAATATGCTGCTATGCTAAGTGCAGATTATGATGGGCATGGACTAACTTTGGGATTAGTAGCCGATCCAGATAATCCGAATCAGATGATTAGTACCGTCGGTATCAAGAATGCCGATCCTAATATGAAGGTAGTCTTAGCTGGTTTAGAAGATGCCAACCTAGATTCTATTAGAATCATCGTCAATTGGTCTCAGGCAAATCGTCCAGCCAATTCTCCACTTCCATTCGATGTAATAAATATTCATAAATACCTTGGTAATAATCCAGATTTTAATCTTTCGACGGCAGGTGTAAGTCCAGAAGAAGGTGGCTTAAAAGATTTTTTAATTCCTTTCGTGAATTATCGAGATTCATTAATGCCTAGTGTGGAATTGTGGTTATCAGAATTTGGTTACGATACCAATAATAATTCAAGGATTAGTGTCCCAACGATTGGGAATTTTACTCAATATCAAGTACAAGGTCAATGGATTGTGCGGTCCTACTTGGAAACAGTGGCAGCAGGATTTGACCGAGCGATGGTGTTTGATTTGAGAGATGTATGTACCGGTAGTTTTTGTCCAACTTTCGAAAGTGCAGGGCTTTTGGAAACGCAGTTTAACGGCTTTAAACCGAAAGATTCGTGGTATTATGTGCATACGATGAAAAGTGTGTTGACCGATATGGTTTTCGATGCAGATTTGACTGCTTGTAATGATTTGAGCTGTCCAAGAGTCTATCGTTTTATAGATCCAAATAACGCAAATAAACGCATTTATGCCGTTTGGAGTCCTACTGCTGATGGAACTACTTTGAATTATAATTTAGATTTAGAAGGTGCCACAACTGCTACCTTAGTAGAGTTAGGCGCACCGAGTATCAGTGGTATAAGTTCTGCATTGGCAGGTACGAATCCATCTATTGCCGTAAGTGAAAGTCCAGTCTTTGTGGTGGTTGGAGATAACTTTTCATCGGGGGTAGGTTGCACCTCTAATTTAACAGTAAGCGATCAAACTTGTGGAAGTGTACAAGTCAATTGGGATGCAGCAAATGGGGTTAACAATTTTCAGTTGTGGTATATGACAGGCAATCAAACTCCAGCTGATTTTAGTCTTAGTACGGCCACTTTAGTAGCAGATGATATTCCAGCCAGTTTACTGAATTATACGGTAGCAGATTTACCTGTCAATTCAGCAATAACCTTTTTCTTAATTCCAGAAGGAGTAGCAGTTGATATAAATAATCCCAACACTGCAGATATCTGTTTTGTACAAAGTGCGACCTTATCGGCGGGTAATTCTTGCGAAATTGCTTTAAATCCTTCGATGATTTTTGATCCGTCTATCAGCTTAGCGAATGCGACAAAGTTATTGGACGAACAGGCTACCTTAGACCCTTTTTGTGATCCATCTTTAACGCCAAGTACTTTTTGGGGATTCGACTTTACGCCAAATATGGAAACGGCTCAAGAACGGTTGAGTATTGATCTAGGTGCGTTTTATGATCTAAATATTTTGGCAATTTATGACGGTGGCGGTATTGGGGAATTAACCATTCAAACAGCAGTTTCGCCAAATGGGCCTTGGACGACCGTTCGAGTTTATCCAACCGTTAGCACCAATGACTGGCGGTATTTCACCGATTTATTTCCTAATAATCAAGCCGTTAGATTTTTAAGATTCATTGCAAGTCCTGATGATTTGGTGCAGATTGGAGAATTATTTTTATGCGGTACACCAGCTACCAACAACCCTCCAATCACGCCAGGTATAGTTCAAAGTGCTACTGTCTCTTCCACTTCTTGTAATACGGTTTCCTTAGATTTAGTAGCTCCTTTTGACAAAGATATTTTAAGTTATACGGTCAATTTTAATGGTAATAGTCAGACTTTTAGTTTTACTGATAGCGAACAAACTATTACCTTAACGGACTTAGTGGATGGAACCAATTTTAATTTTTCTATCGTCACTAATGACACAGAAGGTTTGTCCTCTAGCCCATTTATAGTCAGTTCTTCAACACTTCCAAGTGCTGATTGTCAAATCAATTGTAATCCAAGTTGTCCTAATCAATTGTGTTTGAAACCAAGTTGGGTCACTGATTTGACGCCTCAAAAGCCAGCGGATTATGACCCAACAAGGCTGGTGGACGAACAGGTAACTGCACCACTTTGTGGCAATAATTCCAACCCGACGACAGAATGGGGTTTTGAATTCGATCCCTTCGATGGTTTACCACCCGTAATTGCTCAGATAGATTTGCAAGCAGAATATAATTTAGATACTATTTATTTGTTTGATGGAAATGCGGAAGGGACTTTTATGGTCGATTATTTAGACGAAAATGGAGTTTGGCAACCTTTAATTAATTATTTCACAAGTGCGCAAGCTGCTTGGATGATTTTTGAAAATCCATCTGTACATGCTCGTTTTTTAAGGGTAACCAAAAGCGACATCGGCGCCAATATCAATGAAATCGTTATACACGCAAGTCCATTCACCAGTGTAGATCCACCTTCAGGTGATATTAGTGATTTTGACACCAATTCGATCAATTGTAATGATGCCACGTTAAGCTGGACGCTACCAACTAATTCAGCTATTTCGCAATTAAAATTAGTAGTGACGACCACCAATAGTTTAGAAGAAATCATATTACCAGCCAACACCAGCACTTATACCATTAATGGCTTAAAACCCAATACCGTATATGAGTGCTTTTTAATGCCAGAGAGCAATATTGTTGGCCCTGCTGATTTGGAAATTGTAACTTTCCAGACACCTACTAATGGTAATTGTAATAATAACACGCCACCAGATGCAGTGGCTAACTTCCAAATTATCAGAACTGAGTGCCAAGAAATTATGCTAAGTTGGCAAGCATCCACCGACAATGCTATTGCTTACTATAACTTAGTTGTACAACCAAGTAATCAAACATTTTCGTTTACACCGTTGAAAGAGCCCATAGCTTTTGATATAAAGAATTTACAACCAAGTACCACCTATCAGTTTAGCATCAAAGCCATCAATTTTAATGGCAGTGAATCTCCTACTCAAACAGTTTCGGGAACTACTCAAGCAGCCAATCAATGTGATGATGACAACGACGACAACGAAAATTGTGACCCTAATTGTCCAACGTATATTTGTGTAGAACCAGATTGGATCGATGATTTGACCCCAACCGAACACTTAGATGCTAGGCGATTATTCGATGAGGCGCACTTAGGAAATCCTATTTGTGGAGAGAATGGTATTCCGATCAGTAATTGGGGAGAAGAGTATACACCAGGTTTGGGTGTTCCTCCAATTATTGCCATTGTTGATTTGCAAGAAGTTTATAATTTGGACGCAATTTACCTTTTTGATATTGAAAGTGATGGGAATTTCAGAGTAGAATATAAAGACACAAATGATAATTGGGTAGAAATTTTTACTTATTTCACTTGGCCTTATAATGAATGGTACGTGCAAGATAATTTAAATCTGACGACTCAATACTTACGATTTACTAAGCTAGAAAATGCTGCTAAAATTGGTGAGGTAGCACTATTCGGTACGCCTGTAAATAATTAATTGGAGCATGTTAGTCCTTCCAGCCCACAGCGGGCTGGAAGGACTAAATCTTTATGAACAAGTCAAAATTATAAAAATACAACTTGTCTAAAGTGAAGAAAATCAAACTCTTACACTAGACATCCCGCCATCTTGTCCAATAATTTGACCAGTCATCCAACCACCTTTATCAGACAATAAAAAGGCTGCCATTTCTGCAATTTCCTGCGCTTCTCCTACCCTTTTAAGTGGATGTCGCTCGCCAGATGCTGTTTTCTTTTCAGGGGTTGCTAGTAACCTACCAGCCAAGGGTGTATCGGT
The DNA here is from genome assembly GCA_937924145.1 of uncultured Saprospiraceae bacterium. GTDB lineage: Bacteria > Bacteroidota > Bacteroidia > Chitinophagales > Saprospiraceae > JAFMDF01. Next base: position 4,606 of record CALDTJ010000150.1, on the reverse strand, counting down.
CAAAGAAGGCGCAATACAATTCACTCGGATGTTAGGTGCCCATTCTGCCGCCAACGATCTCGTCAATCCTTCAACCGCCCCTTTTGCCGCAGCAATAGACGAATGAAAAGGCATCCCTTGCTGGACTGCGACGGTACTAAATAAAAGCGCACTTCCTGTCCCTGATTTTTTCAAACCTCTGAAACAAGCCTTTAATGCTTTCACCGCACCTAAGACATTTATTTCAAAATCATCTTGAAATTGCTCAGGTTTAAGTGACCGAAAGGGCTTTAAGATAATACTGCCTGGACAGTAGGCAAATCCATGAATTTCTTCAGGAATCGCATCTTTTGACACCTCTTCTGTACGTATATCAAGCGCAACATGATTGACATTAGGCAAACCAACTAAACTGTCACCTGTTCTCGAAAAAACAGTAACATTTCCACCTGCATGGCTAATAATTTTAACGAGTTCTAAGCCAATACCAGAACTTCCACCAACGATTACATAATTATTTCCCTGCATTTTTCAAAGCGTCTATTTTAGCTAATATGGTTTCTGACTCCTCGATAAGCACAGCATAAGCTCTTAGATCGCCAGAGCGTTGTACATCTCTCGCTTTCGCCATTAACTGTTCGTATTCCTTTTCTAATTTCTTAGTCGGATCTTTTTTGAATAAACCAAACATGTTAGGTAATTTTTATAAAATGGAATGGGAGTATTTTAAAGGTCCTCTTCCACTTTTTAGGTTAATAATGAGTTCAGAAGGGAAACAGGAGGTTTGGTAAAAGGTTTAGGATTAGGTGTTGATTACCACATAGGTATACGGAAGTGAAGTTCAAATTAGACGTGGATTACCACATAGGCACATAGTGAAAACACATAGTTCACAATAGTTTTCTTTACTTGATGTTGACCGAGCGATAGCATTTTTTCTAAGCTAGATTTGGAAAATAGTACACTGATTAGTGTTTTGCTTAGCAAAATGCTATTGCTTAAAATTGTCAAAACTACCGCTCGGTCAACATATAGCTTAGAAAACTATGTGCTCTATGTGAAAAAAACTATGTGTCTATGTGGCAATCCTAATATCGTTTTAAACTTCAGTTATGCTATGTAGTAAAAAAGCTAGAGGTTGAATTGAAGAGCTAATGACTCAATTTGAGCACCGTAGTCGTATTGTCATCCACTTTAAATCGTTCATCCGCCCGATATCCAATCACCCAAGCAATTTCATACCCAGTTTCAAGCACTAAAACTGACTCTTTTTCAAATATCGATACTTTTTCATCACGCAAAAGGTCTTTTACTTTTTTAGTCTTACCTTTCATTCCCAATGGCTGAAAACGATCACCTTCTTTCCATCTTCGGATAATGAATGGAAGTTGGACCTTGTCCATATCCAACAAAGCAACGGACTTTCCAAGATTTAAATTAGTTGGTTTTTCTTTAAGAATACTGGCTACTAACTGTCCATTCGGCAAGCTGACCGTATCAGGCAACATCTTAATTTTCACCCACACCATCGGCGTATTTCTCTTTCTCTGAATCACTATCGACTTTCGCCCAACCGTAATATGGTGTGTTTTAGAATAAAATTGCGCCCCCACATGGTCTATTGCCCTTAAGATTTGATCGGCATGATCTGGATTAAAACCAAATAGTCGAATAATTTCGAAAAGGACGCTAGTCTTCGATACTGCTTTTTTCAAGGCATTGACATCAATCTTCAACAAGCCATCTTCCTCCAAAATCATGTTTTTTTTCTGCTCATTGATCGCCCATAAATAAAGTTGTTCCGTCTCCTTTAATTGTTTTAAAGTTCGAGCAAAAGTACGTTCTAAGGAAGGATTAATTTCTTTTAAAGGTGGGACTACTTTATGGCGAATCAGGTTTCGATTATGTTCTAAAGATTGATTAGATACATCTTCTCTAAATTCAACCTGATAGTCTTTGGCAAAAGTCAGAATATCATTTCTACTCATAAAAGAAAGTGGGCGAATCGTTCGGCCATTCTTTACTGGAATACCATGCAAACCTCTGATTCCTGTCCCTTTTGCCAAATTATATAAAAGCGTTTCTAAAGAATCATTCAGATGATGCGCTGTCGCAACATATTGGTAATCAAATTCTTGCAAAATTTTTGCAAACCATTCGTAGCGTAAATCACGCGCCATCAATTCTTTAGACTTGCGTTGTTTTTCGCTTTCTGCAATGGTATCAAATTCAATACTATGAAAAGGTACCTCCCATTTTTCTGCTATTTCTTTGACTAAAACAGCATCTTTATCGGATTCAGCTCCTCTTAGTTGAAAGTTGCAATGCGCTATTCCAAAATTGAATCCAGCAGCATGAAACAACTGTCCCATCACCATTGAATCTACGCCTCCACTGATAGCCAGTAGAATCTTATCATTTTTATTAAAAAGTCGAGTCTCTTTGATGTAATCCTTGAAAGCTGCTAACATTTCCAATAGCGTTTAAATGGAAAATGAAGAAATTAGTCAGGTGATAAAATAGACAACCTTACTTAAGTTATTGAGCGTAAATAGGCTTGACTATTTTTACTACCTTAGTAACTGTAAAATGTCTGTTGCAAACATAATTAAAATTCCGAAAAACCATAGAAATAAAATAGAAAAGGAATGAATTCCTAACTTTTTTTGTTAGCAAATAAATTTATCTGTCAATAAATGGGGATTTTCCCTTTCGGGTAGATAAATTTGCACTTTTTAGTACAGGCGACTTTCTACCTGTCGGTAGACAGGCAGTCGTTTCAGCTTAATTTGGCGATTGCCTGTCTACCGACAGGTAGAAAATCGCCAGTACACACAACAAACAACAATGGATTTTTTAGAAGAATTAAAGTGGAGAGGTATGTTACATGATTCTACTCCGGGAGTAGAACAAGCATTATCAAAAGGTATGAAAACGGGTTATATCGGTTTTGATCCGACTGCCCCATCTTTGACGATTGGTAATTATGTACAAATCATGTTGTTGCGATTGTTTCAATTATCTGGTCACAAGCCGATTGTTTTAATGGGCGGTGCTACGGGTAGAATTGGTGATCCATCTGGAAAAGACAAAGAAAGAGAGTTAAAATCATTTGATGTTTTAGATTCCAATCTATCGTTCCAAGCAGAGCAATTTGCTAAGTTTTTGGACTTCGAAGGCGTTCCAAATAACGCCCAAATGGTCAATAACTTGGACTTTTATAAAAATATGAATGTCTTAGATTTTTTAAGAGACGTAGGTAAGACCTTGACGGTCAACTATATGTCTTCTAAAGAATCTGTAAAAAAACGAGTGGAAACTGGTTTGTCTTTTACAGAATTTAGTTACCAGTTATTACAGGCTTATGACTTCCAATGTTTATACACAAATAACGATGTGATCCTACAAATGGGTGGTTCTGACCAATGGGGAAATATCACCTCAGGAACAGAGTTTATTCGTAAAAATGTAAGTGGAAAGGCTTTTGCATTGACAACCCCTTTACTGACCAAAGCAGATGGATCTAAGTTTGGAAAGTCGGAGGCAGGAAATATTTGGTTAGATCCAAATATGACTTCTCCTTACAAATTCTACCAATTCTGGATCAATGCGGATGATAGAGATTCTCCAAAGTTCACTCGTTATTTCACTTTAAAATCAAGAGCAGAAGTAGAACAAATGGAGCAAGACTTAGCAGATAATCCAAGAGAAATCAAGCGATTATTAGCAGAAGAATTGACCGTAAGAGTTCACTCTCAAGCAGATTATGAGGCAGTGCTAAAAGTTTCTGAAATGTTGTTCAATAAAAAAGCAAGTAAGGAAACTTTAATGGAGTTAGATGCCAATTCTTTGCAAACAATTGCAGGAGAAATCACTAGTTTCAAAATAGATAAATCCTTGTTATCCAATGGTTTAAATATCGTTGATTTAATGGCAGAGTCTACTCAAATCGTCGGGTCTAAAGGAGATGCTAGACGGGCGATTAAAGGTGGCGCAGTAGCTGTCAATAAAGATAAAATAGGTTCTCACGAAACGGTGATTGATGAAAGTAGCTTATTGCATGGTAAGTATATTATGGTAGAGAATGGGAAGAAGAATAAGTTTATGTTGGAGGTTTAATTGCCTTTTACTTTGCGATAAAAAAGCCCCTGATTTCTTTTGAAGTTAGGGGCTTTTTGGCTTAATTATTCTTTTTCTATTTCTTAGATTTTTAAAGACTTCTTCGTTGCTAATCAGATTAGAAGGGTCCTCCGATTCAATGATTGCTTTGTCAATTTCTATTTTCACAGTATCAGGTAACGTATCCCAATGGTCATCTAAAGACTCTTGTTCATCGACTAACTTTGTTAGAAAGTCATAAGCTTTCTGTAAATATTCTTCATCATGTAATCTAGTGATAAATTCGTGTAAGACTCCTTTAATTTCAAGTGTATTCATAAGCTAAATTGATGTTTATTTCCTTGGTATTTTAGGTATGTGGGAGTGCTTTTTTCTAAAATGTCAAATAGTAATTTGTCACTTAAACCACAAGGACTAGATAAAGACTAACTTGGTAACTTTTCGGTTATTCCACCTAAAAACCTGAAGGGTTTAAATATGAATAGCCCCGAATTCACAATTCGGGGAT
>CALDTJ010000149.1 GCA_937924145.1 uncultured Saprospiraceae bacterium | reverse complement strand
TGGCAAATTATTTAAAAAAAATTATCGAGCAATCTTTACATTTACTGCATTTGGACCTTTAGGACCCATTTCAATTTCGAAAGTTACCTTGAAACCTTGCTTCACAGGTTCTTCGATTTGATTGATGTGAACAAAGATACTGTCATGACTTTTTGAGTCAGTAATAAAACCATATCCTTTTTCTTCGTTGAAAAAGTTAATTTTACCTCTTCTTTCGCCTTCTTCATTAGAGTTGTCAATAGCTCTAGCACCTAGTAAAATATCTTCAGCTTTGATTTCTTTCTTCTTAGTCGGATCTGGTGGAGTATCAGACAGATTACCATTTTCATCCACGTAAGCCAACATATCTTCGAAATCAACTTTACCTCTTTCTGCTTTTTCCAATTTACGTTGTTCTCTACGCTCTAATTTTTCTTTTTTCTTTTTTAAGCGTTTTTTCTCTTTTTCTTTTTTGTTAAACGATTGCTGCGATTTAGCCATATTTCAATTTTAGTTTAAAAATAAATCCACTTTTGGAGATAAACTGCGGCAAACATGTCAAAAAAGCCTACCCAAGCTTATGATTAAAAGAAGGATGGCAAATTTAACAAAAAATAAGCGATTTCCCTTGAAAATTACCGATAATGTTAGCTATTAAGCGATAATACATAAGGAAAAACAGCCAATTTTAATCTGCCGTATTATTAAAACAAAAGATCAAAAGATTAAGTTCCCATTTTAACAAAATAAAAACAGACAAGCCCAAATACATTGGAATTGTCTGTTTTATCTATTTATTTTTATACGCTTGGAGCTTCTGAACCCTCCAAGGGTTTCAAACCCTTGGAGGGTTATAAACTTAAACCAACATCAAATTAGAGTCATTCTTACCTTCTAATACTGAAGACCCCATCAAGTACTGATCTACTGCCTTTGCTGCTTCTCGACCTTCTGAAATCGCCCATACAACCAAGGATTGCCCCCTTCTCATATCACCAGCAACAAATACTTTATCTAGGTTCGTTTGATATTGATTATCTTTTACGTTACCTCTGTCAGTCAACTCTACGCCCAATTGTTTCAACATCCCTTCGTGCTGCGGATGTACAAAACCAATTGCTAAGAGTGCCAATTCACAAGGGATTTCTCGTTCAGATCCTTCTATTTTTACAAAAGCGTTTCGGCCAGTTGCTTCATCCTTCTTCCATTCGATATTGACTAGTTTGACCGCTGCTAAGTTACCTTTACCATCACCGATAAACTCCTCTGTCAAAATTGCCCATTGTCTTTCACAGCCTTCTTCGTGCGAAGTAGACGTTCGCAACATCATCGGCCAAAGCGGCCAAGGTGTTTCTTCCGAACGACTTTCTGGTGGCTTAGATAATAATTCAATTTGAGTCACAGAAGTTGCTTTGTGTCGGTTAGAAGTACCTACACAGTCTGAACCTGTATCACCACCACCAATTACTAAGACATTTTTATTGGTAGCAAGGAGTTCTTCTTTTTTTGGAATTCTATCCCCAGCTACTCGCTTATTATTTTGATCTAAAAAGTCCATAGCGAAATGAACGCCGTTCAATTCTCTACCTTTGATTGGTAAATCTCTTGGTACAGTTGAACCACCAGTTAAAACTACTGCGTCAAAGTCTTGAACCAATTTCTTAGCATCTACATTTACACCAACATTAGCGTTGACTTTGAACTTAATACCTTCTGCCTCCATCAATGCTACTCGACGTTCTACGACCCATTTTTCTAATTTGAAATCAGGAATCCCATAACGCAATAATCCACCAACTCTGGTATTTCTTTCGTAAACGGTCACTAGGTGTCCAGCCTTATTTAATTGTGCTGCCGCAGCCAAACCAGCAGGCCCAGAACCCACAATGGCAATCTTCTTACCTGTACGACTAGTAGGCGGTTTAGGACGAATCAAGCCTTTTTCAAAAGCTGTTTCTGCGATTGATTTTTCAATATGCTCAATAGCTACTGGCGGTTGATTGATTCCCAAGACACAAGCCGATTCACAGGGTGCAGGGCAAATCCGACCTGTAAATTCAGGGAAGTTATTAGTGCTGCTCAAAATTTCAAAAGCCGTTACCCAATCTTCTTCATAAACTGCATCATTAAATTCAGGAATGATGTTGCCTAGTGGACAACCATTGTGACAAAAAGGAATCCCACAATCCATACATCTAGAGGCTTGTTTGATCGTCTTTTCATCAGAAAAATCTTCGTATAATTCTTGATAATCGTTGACTCTTAAATTTGCGTCTCTTTTACCAGGTAATTCTCTGGTTACGCTTAAAAATCCTTTAGGATCTGCCATATCTATTAGTTTGACAATTATTCAGTAATTTCCCATTACTGGATAATTTTTGTTTCTAAATTAGAAGAAAAGAATTGATTTTCGGCGACTAAAGTCGCCGGTACTTTTACCACTTTACCGATGCTGCCACCTGCGTTTGCTTAATCGTACTTTTCTTATTATTCTTATTTTTCTCTAATACTCGCTTATAATCAGTTGGCATGACTTTGACAAACTTCTTTTTTGCTTTTGTCCAATCATTCAAAATATCTAAAGCGACATTACTACTTGTACAAGAAAAATGATTTCTCACTAAAGTTTGTAAGGTTTCGTAATCTTCTTTTGACATTTTATCAAACTCGACCATTTCCATGTTACACTTATTCTTAAAGTCCTTTTTGTCGTCATAGATGTAAGCAACACCACCACTCATACCTGCAGCGAAGTTCTTTCCTGTATCTCCTAACACCACTACCAGACCGCCTGTCATATATTCACAACCATGATCGCCAATACCTTCCACCACAGCTGTTACACCTGAGTTTCTAACAGCAAATCGTTCACCTGCCATACCTTTGATATAAGCTTCACCAGAAGTCGCACCATAAAAAGCAACGTTTCCAATAATGATATTTTCGTTAGGTACGAAAGTCGCATCTCGATCAGGAACTGCGATCAAAGTACCACCTGATAAACCTTTACCGAAGTAGTCATTTGCCTCACCTTCTAAGGTGAATTCAATCCCTTTTGCACCGAAAGCACCAAAACTTTGTCCAGCAGAACCTCTAAATCTAAATTCGATGGTCCCTTTTGGTAAACCTTCTCCTTTATATTTTTTAGAGATCTCATTAGACAACATTGTTCCAACTGCTCTGTCCGTATTGATGATTTTGAAAATACTGCTCACTTGCTGTCCATGTTCCAAAGCAGGACGAGCATAGCTCATTAATCTTCTATCCAACACATCTTCAATACCATGATCTTGAGCGACTTTTTTATACAAACCAACCGTCTCATCTACTGGTTCTTTATATAAAATCGGGCTTAGATCTAATTGCTTATATTTCCAATTTTTGATATTAGATTTCATCTTCAATAACTCCACTTTTCCAACCATCTCATTAACCGTTCGGAAACCAAGGCTCGCCATGATTTCTCGCAAGTCCATTGCCAAGAATTTGAAGTAATTGATAACGTGTTCTACCTTACCATTGTACAACTTTCTTAAGTCAGGATTTTGAGTAGCAATACCAACTGGGCAAGTATTCAAGTGACACTTCCGCATCAAAATACAACCTTCTACCACTAAAGCAGCCGTTGCAATTCCCCATTCTTCCGCACCTAATAAAGTTGCGATGGCTAAATCACGTCCAGTTCTCATTTGACCATCCGTTTGGAGAGTCACTCTATCTCTTAATTTGTTTCTGACTAAAGTCTGGTGACTTTCTGCTAGTCCAAGTTCCCACGGCAAACCTGCGTGACGAATTGAACTAATCGGCGAAGCACCTGTACCACCATCATGACCAGAGATCAAGATTGCATCCGCATGGGCTTTAGCCACACCAGAGGCAATAATTCCAACACCTGCTTTAGAAACCAATTTAACATTGATTCTAGATGCTCGATTGGCATTCTTTAAATCAAAAATTAACTGTGCTAAATCTTCAATAGAATAAATATCGTGATGTGGAGGAGGAGAGATCAACCCTACACCTGGAGTAGAGTGTCTTACTCGACCAATCCAATCATCTACTTTGTGTCCAGGTAATTGGCCACCTTCACCTGGCTTAGCACCTTGTGCCATTTTAATCTGTAACTCTTCTGCGTTGGCAAGATAATAACTCGTTACACCGAATCGACCAGAAGCCACCTGCTTAGTGGCAGATCTTTCCCAATCACCATTCGGCTTTTTCTCAAAACGGATAGCATCTTCACCTCCTTCACCAGAATTACTCTTACCACCAATACGATTCATCGCAATGGCTAGGGTAGAGTGTGCCTCATGAGAAATAGATCCGAAAGACATCGCACCTGTCACAAAACGAGTCATGATCGTTTCAATAGGCTCAACTTCCTCTATCGGGATTGGATTCCCTTTTCGGAACTCCATCAATCCTCTTAAAGTACAGGCTTGCTCTAATTGATTATTAATTAAAGCAGCGAACTTCTTATAAGTCTCGTAGTTATTTTTACTAGTAGAATGTTGTAATAAATGAATCGTTTGCGGATTGAATAAGTGATATTCTCCCCGTCTTTTCCATTGGAATACACCTCCTACTTCTAATCTAGGATTAGGTACAGGAACCGTTGGGTATGCCAATCGGTGCTTAATTAAAGCCTCTTCTGCAATACCATCAAAGCCCATTCCTTCGATTCTGGAAACTGTTCCATTGAAACACTCGGCTACTACTTCTGAATTGATCCCAACTGCCTCAAAAATTTGCGCACCTTGATAAGATTGTAAAGTAGAAATACCAATCTTAGACATGATTTTCAATAGTCCTTTTCCAATTGCTTTTTGGTAAATTTTGATACAATCATCTAAATCATATTTTTTATCAAAAACATTCTTTCCTCTCAGTTGAGAAATAGTAGCAATTGCCATATATGGATTCACCGCACTTGCGCCAAAACCAATTAAGGTAGCAAAGTGGTGGGTTTCTCTAGTATCTCCCGATTCGATCACTAAAGAAGTCGAACCTCTTAAGCCCGTTTTGATCAAGTGGTGGTGAATCGCACCCGTTGCCAATAAGGAAGGAATTGGTGCTAAGGTACTACTGACCGCTCTATCAGAAATTACCAAAATATTGTGACCAGTTCTAACTAAATCCTCGGCTGATGCACATATATTTTCTACAGCAGCAATCAATCTACCTGCTTGACCATCTGCCTCAAAAACAGCGTTAATTGTTGCTGCTTTAAAATCCTTATGGTAAATATTTTTCACTTTTGCTAAATCCCTATTAGATAATACTGGATGATCTAAGTGAAGGAACTTTGCATTGTCTGGCCCTGGTTCCATGATATTTTTCGCACCACCTAACATCGCATAAAGGGACATTACAGGTCGCTCTCTAATTGGATCAATCGGCGGATTAGTTACTTGAGCAAATAATTGTTTGAAGTAATTCGCCAAGTGTTGAGACTGATTAGACAATGCAGCCAATGGCGTATCTGTTCCCATTGAGCCAATAGGATCTTTTTTACCAGAAATCATTGGTCCTAAAATGACCGTCAAGTCTTCTTTGGTATAGCCAAATAATTGTTGTTTTTGTAATAGCGTTTTATTATCTAAACTTCTTCTTACTTGACCGTTGGAAGATTCTAAATCTTTTAATTCCAGTCTATTCTCATCGAGCCATTTTCTATAAGGGGCTCTTTTACAAATCGTTTCTTTTAATTCTTCGTCAGTAATAATTCTATGCTCTTGCAAATCTGCAATCAACATTCTACCTGGCTGCAAACGTCCTTTTTGAACAACTTTTGATTGGTCAATTGGCAATGCACCTGCCTCAGAAGCAACGATTAAAGTACCATCATCCAATAAAGTAAATCGAGAAGGTCTTAATCCATTTCTATCTAAAGTAGCACCGACTAAAATACCATCTGTAAAGCAGATAGAAGCTGGGCCATCCCAAGGTTCCATCAATGTTTTATGGTATTCGTAAAAAGCTTTTTTGTAATCAGGCATATCCTCATCGTTCTGCCATGCCTCCGGAATCATCATCATCAAGGCGTGAGGAATTGAGCGACCACCTAAAACTAAAAATTCAAGAACATTATCGAAATTACCAGAATCAGATAAATTCTCTCCACAAATAGGGTGCAATTTTTCTAATTGATCTGGTGTAAATAGACTAGATTCTAATAAATCTGCTTTTGATTTCCACCAGTTTAGATTACCCCTTACGGTATTAATCTCTCCATTGTGTGCTACATATCGGAACGGTTGTGCCAATTTCCAACGTGGAACAGTATTCGTAGAAAAACGAGAGTGGATTAATGCAATCGCTGACTTACAATCAGAATCTTGTAAATCTGCATAATAAGGACGTACCTGCCAAGTGGTCATTTGGCCCTTATAAACGATTGTTTTATAGGAAAAAGAAGTAATGTAAAAATCGTTCTTTACTTGTGGGTACGTAATGAAAATTTTATGCGTAGCAAATTTTCTTAATACGTATAAGTTTCTTTCCAAAGCTTTAGGCTCCATTTCTTCTTTGGGAGCAACAAACACTTGTTCCATCTTAGGCTCAACGGCTAAAGCTGATGGCCCGATCTCTTCATTATCAGTCGATACTTTTCTATATCCTAATAAATCGAATCCTAATTCATCAATATAGTCATTTAATAAAACGCGGCATTGTTCTCTTAAAATTTTGTCTTGTGGAAAGAAAACCATTCCAACACCATATTTTTCAAAATCTGGTATCTCAAAACCTGCTTCTTTCGTTTTCTTCTTGAAAAATTCGTGCGGTACTTGAATTAAAATACCTGCACCATCTCCAGTGTTTTCCTCACATCCGCAAGCTCCTCTATGCTCCATGTTCTGTAACATAGTCAAAGCATCTTCAATAACTTTGTGCGTTTTAATTCCGTTTAAGTTAGCAATAAACCCGGTTCCACAGGAATCTTTTTCCATACTTGGAACATACAATCCTTTGTTCTGCTGCTGCATATAATAATGAATTTAAGACAATTTTGGAAAAGCATGGCTATTAATGAAGTTGATAGGCATGATTTTACAAAATGGTATTTGATTAAATACTACCAAAATGTGATAGTAGGATTATCATTAAGGGACACGAAAAATAAATTTAAATCTTAGAAAAATTGGTAGATTTATTTTTGTTCCTCTACTAAGTAAAGACGTTAAAAAGAAGGCTGTGATTTTCTACAGTAAAGACTAAAAAAATTCCTTATAATAGATTTGCTCTATTTTATTTAACGTAATTTAATTTGGTAAGGTTAGAATTCAATAATTGATTTTAAAAGGAACATAAAAATCGTACTTTTTTAAGAATTTTACAAAAAAATCAGCAGAGAAATTAAGTTTTGGTAATCCTATGTTTGATTATTTATTAGCGCAAGTATGATTCATTTTAGAATATAAAATATTTAAGCCTTTTTATTACCATATTTTATTTGGAAACTATGGATTATTATTTGTTTTTTATCTAATATTCAAATGCGACTTTCTAAAAATAATTTTTTTCATAATTTCGATTTTGATAAAATTGTGACGCTTTTTTGAAGATTCTTCAAAGAAAAACTTCAATTTTTGATAAGCAGTAAAATCTAATTACTTTTGCCAAAGTAACAGAACTCTCTAAGTTGTGCGATATTTTGAATGGTATCCAACTTTTCCTATAAAGTATCAAGTGAATAAATAATAGAACGATTTATGATAAAAGACCAAAGTAAATTTGAGCAGGCAATCAAGCGATTTGATGCATTAAATAGTGCTGATCCAAACAAGGAGGAATTTGAAGGGCAAATATTTCCAAAGGAGGTCCTTTATGCCGAAAGAATGAGTAATAGTCTTTTGGCCTTCGAATCCAATGCTTCTGAGGTCTTACAATTAGCTGCTAGATGCCAACATCTTTGCCGTTGGGAAATTCCAAGAAGTGATTATCCAAAAGGTAGAGTAGGGTACAATCAATGGAGAAATAGGCTAAAGAAATTACACGCTGAAAAAGCAGGTGAAGTTATGCAAAGTGTTGGTTATCAAAAAGATATAGTTGAGCGAGTTCAGTTTTTAGTTATGAAAAAACAACTTAAAAAAGATGAAGAAACACAAACGTTAGAAGATGTGATTTGTCTAGTATTTTTAGAGTTTTATTTTGCAAAATTTGCTGCTAGACACACGGAAGAAAAAGTGATTGATATCCTGAGAAAAACATGGCGAAAAATGTCTGAAAAAGGCCATGCTGCTGCTTTAAAATTACCACTTTCGGAAGATGCGAAGGCATTGGTTGGAAAAGCTTTAGCTGCCCAATAGAAAGCGATGCTTTGAAAGCATCTCTTTCTTTTAACATCGCACCTCAGAATACAGTAACCTCTTTTATATAATTACTGATGTTACGCAATAAATCTGAAAGATTTGAAAATGAATAGGGGGTGTTGACTACTTACCAAACCCAGCATTTCATACTGGGCTATTCATGTTTGACTACTTCGTAGTCTTTTTTGCGTAACATCAGTAATTATTTAAAAGAAGAAGATGCTTTCAAAGCATCGCCTTCTAGGACAAAACTGCTCAAAAAACTACCATTAAATGGCCAAGCCAAATTTCCATCAACTTCAATAGAAAGTACCTCGATAGTAAAAGCAGCTCTTTCTTTTATACTCCACCTATAAACAAACGAAAATATGACTAAGCCTAATTTTAATCAGCTTTTGGAAAATGCAGCTTTGACGCTTTATGCGGCTTACCTACAATCAGCAAATATTTCTGCTTTTCTAAAGGAAAAATTACCATTAAAATATGGAGTTGGAAAAGGATATTTGATTAATAAAAAAAAGGAAATTAGCAAGGAAAATATTTTTATTTATGACCAATTAATCGCGCCTAAATTATTACTTGGAGGTACAAATAATGCGACTATCCTGCCTGCGAATACAGTTTATAGTAATGTCTCTTTTTTTTCCGAATTAAACCAATCGAATTTAGATTTAACCTTACAATCAGATAGACAATTAAGTATTTTGTATAACAATCAATTAGTTGATAGTCAGCAAGATATAAGATTGTTGAATATTTGGATAGCTACAGATTTAGCACCTTTTATCACACTGAATGACCTTGAAGATCGACTACTTGCAGAGGAAACGACTCCTGATCTTATCGTAATCATGAATAGAGGTGTTTTAGCGATTTTGAATGAACATACGATTCAAAATATTTTTGACTTGTCAGCGAAAAAAAGTGCCCAATCTTACGATAGAGCAATAGCAGCAAATTTAGTCAATATTGCCCATAAAACAATGCAAGGAAAATATATGAAGTTAGGAGCAGACGCTGCCTACAAAAACTGTTTTTATGGATATATTTTATTACTGGAATTGTTGAAAAATCAGGATTTACCCGCGGATGGATTGGCACCAGAAATGGCGTCGATTTGGTAAAGTACAGGCGACTTCAGTCGCCTCATCAGAAGAAGACGACTGAAGTCGCCTGTACTATAAATCAGGGAAATAAGCTAGCTAAAGTGTTGAAAGTATTTTTTAATTGGGTTGTCCAATCGAAATTTCCTCACGGCCGCTCCATGTGCATATAAGTAGTTTCTTTCGTTGCTCAATAGTG
>CALDTJ010000148.1 GCA_937924145.1 uncultured Saprospiraceae bacterium | reverse complement strand
TATTTTTCATTGACTTAATTCCTACTTTTACAGTTCCAAAACAACTTTACAAACTAAGTAGTCAGTCCAGTTGATAGTGTCGGGTAGATTTTGACATAAAATTTGTCGAGAACGAGGCAAAATTTCTTTGCATAGCCTTCGTTACGGAAATAAATTTTAACGAAGTTATCGGCAATATTTTATCAAAAGATACCGACATTATTAACTGGACTGACTACTAAGCTAAAGCACAAAAAATGAATAGAGTAATAAGTCTCTACAACAAAACAAAAAAATACCCATTTGGCAAAAGAATCTTCTCTTACATGGTCTCAAGACAAGCCCCTTATTTTTTGTCAGTCAAACCACAAATAGAAGAATTACGCCCCAATTTTATCAAGGTCAATATGCGAAAGCGACGAGCATTGCACAATCACTTAAAGACCGTTCATGCGATTGCAATGTGTAATCTATGCGAGTATGCGATGGGCATCTGTGCGGAGGCATCAATCCCTGCGCACCGAAGGTGGATTCCTATGGGAATGGAGGTCGCCTATCTCAAAAAAGCAACGACCAACTTGCAGGCTACCTGTGATTTAAGTACTGCCAATTGGGAAGATAGCGAAGTCCCATGTTTTGTGTCGGTAAAAGACACCAAAGGAGTAGAGGTGATGACGGCTACAATTACTCTGAAAGTAACGCCTAAACCATCTAAGAAGTAAGCTTATTTTCTTTTTTGAAAATAATTTTTGTGCTAATCTTTTGTGTTTTTTTGTGTTTCAAAATAATTTTAAGAGGACTCAACTTTTATTACTAACTCACAATCTCAAAATCCTCAAAATTTACTGTTTTAGTCACCCGCATATATTCCATTGTTCGACCGGGATAATTATTTGGCACATTACCATTGGCAGATTTATACCAGCTATCTTCTACGGTCATCCAAATCATTTTCTTCAAACGCTCTTGCGTTGTTTGGTGATAAGTATTCAGTTTGTCTGTTTTTACAGTTAAAGATTTCCATTTTTTTTGTTCTAACTCACTTACACATTGAGCAATATAATTGGCCTGCGCCTCGCTCATAAGGATGATGGAATTATGCCCCAGATTGGTATTCGGACCATACATCATAAATAAATTAGGGAAGTTATCGACTGTGATGCCCAAATAGTTTTTAGGCCCATCTTTCCATTGTTCTTTTATCGAAATACCGTTTTTTCCTTGAATAGTTAATCCAGCCAAAAAAGGATTGGTTTTAAAACCTGTCGAATAGATCAATACATCCACTTCATGTTTGGAACCATCACCTGCTACGACTCCAGTTGGAGTAATTTCTTTCACACCTCCCGTTGCTAAGTTCACATGAGGTTGCGCCAAAGCAGGGTAGTAGGTATCAGAAAATAAAATTCGTTTGGCGCCCATTGGATAAGTTGGAGTTAAAGCCTTTACCACCGCAGGGTCTTTGATGTGTTCTTTGATATAATCAACCGTTTGTTTTTGATAGATTTTTCTCACAAAATCATTGCCTTGTTTCATCAGATTGAACAGTCCGCCACCCAATAACCAAATATATAATCGGTAGACTCTTAATAAAAAAGGTACTTTTGCCACCAATTTTTTCTCCCACTCTTTATATGCCCGATCTTGTTTAGGCAACATCCAGTTGGCAGAACGTTGAAAAACGACCACTTTTCTAGCTGTTTTAGCAATTTCAGGAATAAACTGCACGGCACTTGCCGCATTTCCAATAACACCAACTGTTTTACCTTCTAATGGTACAGCATGATTCCATTGAGCAGAGTGCCAAGCATCACCTTCAAAAAGTTCTTTACCTTTAAAATTAGGCGTAGAAGGATGATGTAATTGACCAATTGCACTCACAAGTGTTTTACCATTATAAGTAGTGCCATCTTCTGTCATAACAGACCAATAATTTTCGTCAGCATTCCATTTAGCGGCAGTCATTTCTTTTTGAAAATGAATATGTCGATTGAGGTCGTGTTTTTTAGCAACATGTTTGATGTACTCTAAAATTTGGGGTTGCATCGACCATTTGTATTCCCAAAAAGGGTAAGGCTCAAAGGAGAAACTGTATAAAGCGGAAGGAATATCGCACTCTGCTCCAGGGTAGGTATTTTCTCGCCAAGTTCCACCAACAGAAGCTGCTTTTTCCAAAATAATAAAATCTTGGATGCCTTTTTCTTTTAATTTAATGGCCATGGCAAGTCCTGAAAATCCAGTACCGATGATGATGCATGTGTGCGTATTGGTAGGCATAAGGTTCGTTTTGTAAATGTCTTGCTACTAAAACTGAATAACAGCGTATAAAACATATAAAACTCAATATAAGAAAATCAAGAAAAATAAAGCTAAAAATATACGATGATTTAGCTAACCCCGTAATCCTAATTCTTAATCTTATCAAATTGATAAAAAATACCTTTATCCAAAGGTAGTAGAATAATTAAAAAACGACAGCCATTCTAGAAAGAATAGACTGTCGTGGAAAAGAGCCTCATTAAAAAGGTCTTATATATCTTATGAGCAAGCATTAAATTTAGTAGTCATTATATTTACGGTTCTGACTACGTGTATGGATTTTTCTATTAGAAAATAAATTTATATTAAGATTTCTTTAACGCATGGGTAAACTCACCACATCATTTTACCCACTTCACTACCGTAATTCTTTTGTTTACCCAAAGCAGGGAAATATTTTATAGCTCACCTACCGTTTTACCGCCAACTTACAATAACAAACATCAATTAGAATCGACGGTCGAAAAGATTTGAAAATAAAGATGATTACTTCTTTTCGACTCACCTAAAATTTAAAAATCATGAATAATAATTCATTTGAAAAGACGCCTCCAAAGGCACCCGAACAAAAACAATCAGCCTTATTCAATTTGGCGATTATCATTATGGGAACCGTCAGTTGTTACACCACAGCGATGGGACTTGCACCAATGTTAGGTAGTCAAGTATTCTCAATAGCTGTAGCTGCTGCCTTAAGTTTGGTGATGGTAGCTATTGCTTTACAATTACCTAAAGCTTATCAAGAAAATCGACAGATGAGCATGATCTTGAGCTATGTTTTTGTTGCCTCTTTTAGTGTGCTGCTGAACTATAACTTCATCTTTGGAAAATTCTCTTCCGAAAAGATTTTGTACAAAGAATTGGCGGCACATAAAGATGCTTTATCTGATTTGATACAAAGAGGAGAAACAGCGGCAAAAAGTCATTATCAACTAGAATCATTAGCCATTGACGCCAAAGAGAAGCGAACGATAGCTAATGAAGAGTTCCAGAATAATGTACATCCAGGGAAGGGGAAAATACATCGGCAAAAAGATCAAACGGCTAGATTAGCAGAAAATAAATTGAAAACGAGCCAAACAAACTATGAGGAATTTATAGGACCTATTAATGCAGATATTGATTCAGTTTTGACCAATACAACTGCTGCCTTAAGTCAATCTAATTGGGAATCGTACAGTAAAGCAATTCCTTTAGTGACGGCGGCTTACAATAAGTTTGGTAGCAAATTAGGGAGTCAACTACCCGAATTTAAATTTGAATCAAGACGATTTGAAAACAGAGACATAGGGCAATTAAGTCATTCTTTAGGGTCTATATTCTCAGCAAAAAAGAATGGCGGAGATCCATTTGCAGTAGCTGTAGCATTAGTTTTGGCGATTTTAATTGATTTCATTATTCTATTTGCCATTATTGTTTTAAATCGACCTGCTACCGTTGACCGCAAGAAAAACAAGAAAGATAGCAAGTCTTTCAAAGGCTTTTTAGCACCGAAAAATATTACTCAAGAACCACTTATTGTAGAGCGAAATTTCTAAATATGCTAGTTACAAGTTACTGGTTGCTGGTTTTTACTAAGCAGCTAGTAGCAAGTAACTAAAGACTAAGAAGTGCTCATACTATTTTTATGGAGGAGGTCATTCCCTTAAACTGGTTTGAGCATAAAATCCTACTATCCAGTGATTTTCCGTCACTGGATATTCTAAAAGATCCTTTCTCAATTATTAACCTAGTAGCAAGGCTGTCTCAAAAGACCTGTTTCAAAAAATCCGACCATTAAAAATTCTGTTTTTTCAAAAAATACAGAACGTTTCCCCCTTCGGAGGGGGGCAGGGGGAGGATTTCAACATCTTACCTGCCCGTATGACACGGTCGGGCGGGTTCGGTAAAACAATACGTGCCGAGTCTTTTGAGACAACCCCGACTATTAGCAATTTAGCTGAACTTAAATTTAAACAATTATGTCAAACTATCATATATCAGATTTCGATTCAGAGAATCCATCAACGAGTACATTGAATGATAATTTTAAGGTAACCACTTTAAAGCGACCAAAAGAGAAGACCACTCCAAAAACTTTGAATGATACATTCACGGAGGAATCAACAGATTTTGAAACTTTCGAAGACCTCGATGAGGAATTCGAAACATTCGATGATGAATCGATCATGGCAGATTATAAAGCAGCTTTTCCTGCAGTGAACAAACCTCAAAGACCTTCTTTCTTAAATCAGCGAAAGGTAACGCCGACTGTGCCAACTGAAAGTATTGATACGCCACCACCAGCAGCGAATCGACCATTAATTGGCGGCTTACCACGGATTCCAATCACGATTGGTAAAAAGCGAAAGGAGCGTAAAGTTTTGAAAAAAGAACATACTTCTTTACAAGCAAAGAATAGCAATTTTATCTTCGTTTTTGGCTATACAGGTTCTGGAAAAACGACCGTTTTAGCTGCTATAGACCTTTACATCCGTCGAAAATATGCTAAAACCATCAATCCAACGGGCAATAAAGATGGAATTAATCACATCAATAAAATTGTTCGAAATATCACTTTTGGTGAATTCCCAAATGCGACACCAGCAGGAACAATCGTAGAGTACGATGTGGCTTTGACACACCCAGTGAGTGATGAAACGGTGAATTTGACCTTTATAGAAATGGCAGGGGAGGACTTACGTAAAATCAATACCGATGATGAGGACGGTGGTACAGGTGAACTACGTTCAGAGATTAAAAAGTATTTGACTTGCCCTGATATTTCTATTTCCTTTTTATTGATAGCTGATTATAAAGAACGGATTGAAACGTTAAGAGAAGATGATTTATTTATGAATTTCTTCGGCTATGTTCGCAATTTAGAGGTGCCTTTACAAAACGTAGGCGTCATCGTTTCTAAATTCGATAAAGACGTGACAGATCGCCTATTTTTAAATAATGTAGTAGAAGATTATTTGCCACAGACAAAACGGTTTATGGAAAATAAAAGCATCATCGAAAATGCTAAAATATTTCCATTTTCTATCGGTGAAGTAGTGCAAGAAGAAGGCGATGAACCTAGAATTACAGCGATTGATTTGCGAGATACCGATGCGGTCGTCAATTGGTTATTCGACTCGTTTTCTGAGTTTAATCAAGCGCCAAGTTGGTCTTGGAAAAGTATGCTCGGACTTTAAAGAATAAAAGAGGAGACATTTCCAATGAGTTGAGCTTTGTGCATAGCAAAAATTGGAAGTGTTTTCTCTTTTAGATCTTATACATCCAAATTTTAGAGAAAACACTTGATTTTTTAGCAAAAATCAAATGTCTCCTCAAAAATTAAAAGAATCATCCATTAGTATAAATAAATGGCGAAAGCGTGGGAGCAATTCGTCATTTAGAAGATTGTGATTTTGTATTACGGGGTTGTCAAGTACACCCCGTAATCTTTTAAACCAAAGGTAATCGTGTACCATGTACCGTCTACCGTGAACCGTTAATAAGCATGAGCAATAATATACCTTCTAATTTCTCCATCATAGCTTTCGGCAAACAACGAGGTTTGCAAGTATTTCATCAGGCAGGACTTGCAGGCACCAATCCCGAAAAATTGATTGAGTATTTGCAATTAGATTTAGCAGAAATACCTTTACGAAAAGGAGAGGTGCTATACAGTAAAATACTGTTGAATAATAGAGGAGTATTTTATACTTTTTTTGTAAAATATCATTTTGCCTTAGATGTCTATGGTCGAAAAGGATTTCGAGCGATTGGGATAGGACTGAAAGGTAGAAAAATCAAAAATTGGGAAGATGCTATCCGTTTGGCAAGTATTTTAAGAGCGTTGCCATTATATGAATTTTCTGGAGTCAATTATTATATTAAGCAGTTGGAAAGTTTACCTACGGAGCGAATTGCGGACAATTACATTCTAGAACAAACGCCTTACTTATTTCCCTCTATCGACCATTTGAGTGAAATTGAATTGGCGACTTTTATTTATATCTCTTTATTTGAGGCAAGTCAACTACCTAATTTAGCGAAGTTACACTTAACAAATTCACGACAGATTTTGGCTGATTTAGACCATCCAATGTATGAAATCGTGGAAGAAAAAGATTTTGAAAAATATATTACTTCCTTTGGGTTTAGTTTGTATGAGCGGCAGGCGGAAAAGTTGACAGCAGCCGTTAGCTAAAAATCTGATAAACCACAAAAGCCCCCAAATAAGCCAAACCAGTCATAAAGAAAAACTGAATAATCGGCCATTTCCAACCACCTGTTTCTCGTTTGACCACAGCAAGGGTACTCATACACATCATGGCAAAAATATAGAAAACGAGGAGTGATAGAGAAGTCGCAAAATTATAGGTAGGTTTACCCGTAGTAGGGTTGACTTCTTTCGCCATTCTCTCTCTGATCGTACCTTCATCTTCGGTACTTCCGATGCTATAAATCGTTGCCATTGTCCCAATGAAAACCTCTCTAGCTGCAAAGGAAGTAATTAAGGCAATACCAATCTTCCAGTCGTAGCCAAGTGGTCTAATTGCAGGTTCGATAAACTTGCCTAGATGACCAGCATAAGAGGCCTCAATTTGTTTTCCTGCTACCAAATCAGCAGTAGCATCATCACTTAAATTATTTTGAGTAGCGATAGAAATAGCGTCTTTTTCAGCGAGTTCCATTTTGTTGCTAGGACCATAAGAGGCTAGAAACCATAGGACAATAGAAATGACAAAAATAATCTTACCAGCCTCTACGACAAAGGTTTTGACTTTTTCAAAAACAGTTAATAAGACATTTTTGAAAACGGGCGTACGGTATTCTGGTAATTCCAATAAAAGAAAACTACGTTCTTCTGTTTTTAATATTTTTTTGAAAACCCAAGCAGAGCCTAAAGCAGCTATAATACTCACTATATACAAGCCCATAAAAGCAATACCTTGTTGATTGAAAATACCCCAAATTGTAGCAGAAGGCACTACAAAACCAATTAAAACAGTATAAACTGGAATTCTAGCAGAGCAAGAAATAAATGGCGCTACTAGAATCGTAATCAATCTTTCTTTCCAGTTACTGATCGTACGAGTAGACATCACCGCAGGGATCGCACACGCACCACTAGACACTAAAGCAACGATACTCCGACCATTCATACCAAACCGCTGCATCAAGTTGTCAAACATGAAAACTGCTCTAGCCATATAACCGACTTCTTCCAAAATACTAATCAAGAAAAATAGAATGGCAATTTGAGGGATAAAAACTAAAATACCACCTAAACCTGCCAAAATCCCATCAGTCAACAGACTGCGATACCAAGTGTCAGGTAGACTGGCAGTGACTATATCCGAAAGGCTACCAAAACCTGCCTCAATCATATCTGACGGTACACTTGACCATGCATAAATTGCTTGAAACGTAAGCAGCATCAAGGCAAAAAAGATGAGTGGTCCCCAGACTCTATGGGTTAGGACATCATCAATTTTTTCTGTTAAAGTGATTTTATTAGACTCAGTTCTTTGCACTGCTTTTTTGAGCATTGGCGTGAAACGATCAAACCGTTGCATCACTTCTCTTACTTGATTCGCTAAGCCATTAAAATCATTATTTTTAACAATATCGCTAATAGTTGCTTTTTTTTCAGCTGATAAAAAGGTTAAGCGATTTGCATTTTGCGCCCATATTAGGGCTTGGAATTGATTGTCTAACTGATAATCTTTTTGAATCTTTTTACTGATGGTTTGCTCAGCGTCAGAAAAATTATAAAAGGATTTTGGTGCATCAAAAGGTTTAGTAATCAGTTCATTAAGCGCAGATTTTAATTGAGGAAAGTTATCACCCGTTCGTCCACTAATAGAAACGGTAGGTACTTGAAATAATTTTTCTATAACTGCTGGTTGATATTGTATCTTTTGTTCGGCTGCTGCATCTGCCATGTTCAAAGCCAAAACCATCGGAATGCCCAAATCTCTCACCTGAGTAAATAGCAAGAAATGCTTTTCTATTTGAGTGACATCTGCAATATAAATGATAGCGTCAGGATAGTAGTCATCACTTGGATTAGCAAGAATATTCAACACCACCCGTTCGTCTTGCGAAGTAGGGTAGAGGTTATAAGTACCTGGTAGGTCAATGAGTGTAGCTGATTGACCATTTTCTAAGGCCAATTTACCTAGTTTTTTATCAACAGTGACACCGGGGAAATTGCCAATTTTTTGGCGCAAGCCAGTTAATTGATTGAAAACGGTAGATTTGCCACAATTAGGATTTCCTAAAAGGGCAATAGTTAATGTTTTGGTGGAAATATTGGTCATACCAGTATGATGCATGCTGCCTCAGCGTTTCTAATCGCAAATTGTTGGTTGTCGGCCTTTATATAAACGGCCCCTCCAAAAGGAGCTTTTCTAATCAACTTAACCTTGCTGCCAGGAAGGATGCCCATAGACATAAGCTTACAAGCGGTTGCCTCATCCGAAAAGGAATGAATAGTTCCACTTTCCCTATTTTTTAAGGCACTCAATGTAGGCATAAAGTTCGTTAAGTTTATTTTGAATGAATCTAAATAAGATGACAAATGTAAGATAAAATTTTGTTGGAGATAAATAGAATGGAGTTTTTTTTACGTTAATATTAAATTGCTGTTAGCATCACTCCTCAATTAAGATATATGAGTCTAAAGTGTCAAAAAAGTCCAGTTTTTTGAATAAATAGTCCTATAATTAGAAATAGGAATCCACTATACTTGTACTATATTTATTTGATTATAAACATATCTATGAGTGCCCCAAAAAATAAGAAAACCTTAGTAGGCTTATGCCTATTAAATTGGCTTTGGATTGGCCTACTGTCTGCTCAAACTACACTGCTGGAATCATTGAATTTCTTGTCTGATACTATGACTATTCAGCAAAAGTATCAACTCAGAAACCAGCTAAAAGGGCAGCTTTTTTCGATTACAGAACCATTCGAGAAATGGCAATTTGTGCAGCAATATCATGAATTGGCTCAAGCCAAAAAAGATACGATTTTTTTGACGCATAGTACCGATCAATTAGCTTTGCTAAGTGCAGTAACTTCAGATACCTTTAAGTATCAGCTATTGAAAGATAAATTGATTTCAAGAAGTGGAATCGAGCAAATTTATTTAAATGAAAATACCAATTTTATTTACAGATTTGTAGAGGACGAACAAACGCAAATCCACTTCGAGAACCATCAGCAACTTCAAAGTCAGTACGGTATTTTTACTACTGAATTTCTGAATGAAGAAGTCTTAGATATATATAATGCTTTGACTATTTTCAAAGAAAAAGAGGAACTTACACTAGAGTATATTTTGACTAGACAACCTTCCTTTCAGTTAAATAACACCCTAGTAGACTTTGATAGCAATGCGACTTACTGGGTAAAATTGAAGTTGAAAGGGCAAGAAATGCAGGCAGATACCGTTTCCTTCTTTGTAGAAAATATGGCGGGTTTTACCTCCTGGCATACTATTCAAGCCTATTTAGTACACGAAAACGGGCAGATAGATCAACAACGAACAGGGATTGGATTAAGTCGAGAAGAAAAGCCACTTTTTTTACCAAATAATGTGGTGCAATTTGTGATCTCACCTAATGAGAAAGCAACACTTTATTTGAGATTAAGTGGTACTGGTGGAAAGCGCATACCTCGCTATATTAGTTTGCTGGGGATAAGAAATACAGATTTGGCTCAAAGCGATTTTTATCAAACGGATGGTACTTTTCGGTATGCCAATGGATACACGCCTTTTCGTGGAAATAAAATAACCAATCGAAAAATATTTATTGATCGGACCAAGCAA
The DNA here is from genome assembly GCA_937924145.1 of uncultured Saprospiraceae bacterium. GTDB lineage: Bacteria > Bacteroidota > Bacteroidia > Chitinophagales > Saprospiraceae > JAFMDF01. The sequence continues at coordinate 22,564 of CALDTJ010000148.1, read as the reverse complement.
CAAAGCATTAATTACATTGCGGCAAACTGGGATAATTTACCCTTTGCGGATGCTTATAACACTAATTTTTCGGAAGACCAGAGTTATTGGACAAGACTTAGATTAGTTGGGAATGAGGCTTTCAATGGAACTCAATTTTTTCATGCGTCTCCTTATCCTTTTGTGGGGGCAGATGGTTTTAATTTTAGGCAAATAGATTACTTTTTTCGAGATCAAGAAGGACAGTTGATTCACCGAAAAACAGGTTATAATGTGCCTTCTTCGGAGAAGGCTTATGATTTTTGGGCGAATTTCTTGAAGGTAGAAGTACCTAAAACAGATACTTTAGATTTGTTTGTGCGCTTAGAGGGTGGCAATCCTCGTTTTTTGATGAGCCGTCTCGACTTTTGGCACATTGACCCGAGTTCTGTTTTTCCCAATCAAATGAAGGAGGCGATTAAGAATGCTTTGTACTATGGTATTTTGGGTATTCAATTTTTGTTTTTCATTTTGCTCTTTAGAATCGAGAAAGCTAGGATACATCTATATTTCTCAATGATTATTTTAGGGGTGTTTTTATCACAAGGGTACGGTGAAGACAATTATCGTTTTTTTGTGCCATTTCCTAGTTTTCGAGATTATCATTCCGCCTTATTTTTTACAGGCTTATTTTTGATACAGTTTGGCTTTTTAAAATTTACGAGTAGTTATTTTAACTATGCTAAGACCTCTTTTGTCAACCGATTTTTTATACCCATATTTCTAGGTTGCTCTGCTTTAGTTAATTTGAATGCAGTTACTAAATTTAGCTATACGAATTTTAGTGAATACCCTGTCAGTAAGCCCTACTATATTCTAACCATATTATTTATGCTGCTTGGAATAACTACTACATTTGTAATTGGAGTAAGTGTAAAAGTTAAAAATCGCACTCCTAAACTATTTTTTATACTTGCCTTCTTACCTGGCTTATTGACGGCATTGTTCTTTTTATTGAGGGTGGTCATCGGAGCGATTTATGGCAATGCTTTTTCGAATAGCTTATTTCCTGCCTTTATTTTTACTTATGATTCGATTAAAGTGTCCATTGTGCTGATGTTATTTTTATTTGCATTGAGTATGGGCTACCGAACCAACTTATTGAAGGCAGAGAAACAAAATGCCTTAAAAAACAACTTGAAGGCACAGCGAACGATTATTGAAAAATTACAACAAACGGATCAATTACAGGCTTTAGATCGGCTAAAAACTCGATTTTTTACCAATATTACCCACGAATTCAGAACACCCTTGACGGTTATATTGGGTATGGCTACACAAAAAAACAATCCTGATACGCTACCACTTATTCGGCGAAATGGTCAAAAACTCCTCAATCTAGTGAACCAATTACTCGATTTATCTAAACTGGATTCGGGACATTTACAGCCTAATTTTCAGCAAATAGAAATTGTTTCTTTTACAAAATATATAGGAGAATCTTTTCAATCTTTAGCGGATAGAAAATTTATTCGCCTCATGGTTTATAGTGAAATCAATGAAGTGTGGTTGGATATGGATGAGGAAAAGTATCGCCAAATCATCAGTAATTTACTTTCTAATGCGATCAAATTTACACCTGAAAGTGGAAAGATAATTCTACATTTGAATCAAAAAGAAAAGACCTTACATTTAAAAATTTCCGATAATGGCATCGGTATTCCCAAGCGCGAATTACCACTTATCTTTAATCGTTTTTATCAAGTGGAAAATGCAGCTAGTCAACAAGGAAAAGGAACAGGTATCGGCTTAGCATTAGTAAATGAGTTAGTAGACTTGCTAGGAGGGAAAATAACAGTAATCAGCGAACTAGAAAAAGGCACTACTTTCAATTTACAATTTCCTATCCGTACTATAACAGCAAAAGCATCAGTTAGCCATAAAACACTGACGGATACTAACGAGCTACTTCCAAGACTAATAATAGATGAGGTTGAAAAGAAGGAAGAATCGCCAACACTATTGATCGTAGAAGATAATGCAGATGTGGTAGTTTATATTCAATCATTGTTAGCGCAGCAATATAATTTACAAATAGCTAGAAATGGCGAAGAGGGGATCGAAAAAGCAATTGAAACCGTTCCTGATTTAATTTTAAGCGATGTGATGATGCCCAAAAAGGATGGTTTTGAGTTGGTAGCTACTTTAAAACAAGATGAACGAACCAGCCATATTCCAATCATTTTACTAACAGCAAAAGCTGCGCAACAGGACAAATTGGATGGGCTGAAATATGGAGCAGATGCCTACTTGGTGAAACCCTTTGATAAAGTGGAACTCACTATTAGGCTAGAGCAATTATTGACTTTGCGCCAACGATTGCAGGCAAAATATGTGACAACTACAATCCCCGAAATCATCGTTGAAAAAGAAAAAAACTTAGAGGAGCTTTTTCTAGAAAAATTAGGTACCGTACTAGAAAATCACTATGGAGATGCAACACTTGATGTTAAACAAATTTCGAGCTTGTTAAATATGAGTTACCTCCAACTAAATCGGAAACTAAAAGCACTAACGAATCAAACGCCTGTCAAATACCTACAAATCTTTCGACTCAAAAAAGCAAAAACCTTATTATTAAATCCTAACAATTCGCTTAATGTTTCCGAGGTTGCCTATCATGTAGGTTTCACGGACCCTAATTATTTCAGTAGAATTTTTAGAGCATTATTTGGACACTCTCCTAATTCGATAAGAAAGTAAGTTATTCATTTTTAATCATTTAAATATTTTCAATTATTAATAAGTGACATTTTTGTGCTATTATTTCTCCTGCCTTTGTTGAAATTATGCTAGTTTTTGAAAGAAAAATCCAGATAAGACTCCCTACCGTATTTCATCTTTGTGAGCATTATTTATTTTCATTAGCGGAACCCCGCTACAAAAACCATTTATATGAGAAATTTATTAATTATCCTATGTCTATTAGTGACAAGTACGATTTTAGTCACTGGACAAACAGCAACAGAAACCGCTATCAAAAAAGTAATTGACGACGATTCCGCCTATTTCTACGCCCGAGACTTTGATGGTTGGGCCAGTTGTTACGTGCATAGTCCGATTACCTACTTTAGTTATATTTCGCCTTCTGCGAATAAAGAATCGCTCCAAATGCTACAAGGATGGGATCAAATTTCCACCACCATGAAAGCCTTCTTAGCTAAGTACCCTAAGCAAGAAAACCTCTCTAAAAAGACGAATTATCAGTTTAGAGTAACCGAAAATATGGCTTTTGTTACGTTTAAGGAAAACGACAATGCAATGCAGTCAAGAGTCCTAGAGAAAGTCAATGGGCAATGGAAAATACTAAGAAACGAAGTCACTTCTACTGCTAATTTTAGGAAATTTCAAAAACTATACAATTTGCAACGAATGGCTGGTAACTGGGAAGTGGACATAGAAACTCATAAAACATCCACTCCAAATGAATGGCAATTGGTACATGAGGAATCAACAATAACGGATTTACCAACGGGTATTCAAGTATTGAGTAAAGCAATGTTTCGGTTGCCAGACGGTGAATTAAGGACAAGTGAAAGTACCGCCTTATTTACAATGAATATGACGACGAACACTATCGGTGCTTTCAATTCGGTACATTATCCACAATCCAATTGGTCTAGAGCATATCAAGCCGAAGGCAATATAGATGATAATGGAAAATTAAGCATGGCAGGGAAGGAAGTAGGCGCTAATAGTGCAGAGGACGTCAACTTTTCTTATTGGTTGGAAGGAGATCAATTCTATTATGAGTTGGAAGTGAAAGCAGCCGATAAAGTCGTGTACACAGAAAGCTTTCAGATGAAACGGAAGGGATTGTTAGCAAAAACGACTCCGTAGGTTTGATCGGAACTACATTTTCAACTTTAATAAATCCCAAACATCGGGAAGAAAATCACTATCGACTCTAACTATACGCTTATAAATTTCTACGCTCGCCTATATGTAATTATCAACTTTTTATTAATAAACCTTAAAATCTCAATTATGTCAAACAACCTCAATCAACGTAAACCGCTATTTTATGGACTGGCCTTACTATTTGCTGTATGGGGAATACTCGGAATGTTGGACATTAAAAACTATACCTATCTTGGATATGAAACGGATGGTACACATAGCATTAAGCTGGTTAAATCAGATAGCCCTGCTGAAAAGGCGGGTTTGAAAGTAGGAGATCATTTAAAAAGTATAGACGGTATTTTAGTGACAGACTTAAAAACTAGAAATAAGCAAGCCAGACCTATTATAGGACAGTCTAGAACTTTTGTCGTCGAAAGAGCAGGAAAAGATCAAACTTTAACCATGTTGCAGGCAGCTCAGCCCCAAAAGTTACAGGTCTTAAATTATCTTAACTTATTGGTAGGCATCCTTTTTTTACTATCAGGCTTATGGATTTTTAGTACTAGTACTCACACCGTTAAATTAGCTTTCTCCTTTTTTGCTATAATTTTTGCTACAGCTTTTATAAATGGCCCTTATATAGCTAACGGGTCTCTGAGGGGATTCATTTTTGGTCTTCGTAATATTCTCCTTATTTCAGCATTCCCATTATTAGTAAATTTTTTACTAGCCTACCCACCTGAAAGTAAGATGTTGAGCAGCAAGTCAACGAATTATTTATTATTAGTGCCCGCTATCTTGTATGGTATTTTATTCTTTGGTTTGAATGTGTTTCTGCCAGAGACGAGTAAGGGTTTACTCAAATTTTTGAGTGCCTTTCAAGGTCTAGTTGTTGGCTTTTATTTTATTTGGGCTTTATGGATTTTAGTACAGAAGTATCGACAATCTTCACCTGAAGTACGCCAACAAAATAGAATTAATTTATTATTGGTTGGTGCAGTTATGGGGTTATTACCCGTCTTGATCATGATTGCAATGAATGTCTTTTTTCCAAAAACGGTAGTCCCAGGTGCAGACTATGTCTTTCTTGGTCTAGCAGGAATTCCTATTCTCTTTGCCTTGGCTATCAAGCGACTAGAAAGCACAGAAACAGCTACGGACCTACAAATGAGTATGGCTTAAAAGATGTTTGTCTATGCAACCAGAATAGTTTTTTAATAATATCGTTTCCAAAAGTCTTGCCTGAGGAGTTTAATTTTTCAGGCAAGATTTTTTTTGTACTATGGTAAAAAGTATGGGTTATTGTTTTTTCTGGCGTAAAGAAGTAGGTGCTTACAAAGCACCACCTTCTATAGTACTTGCAGAAAGCGGTGCTTTGTAAGCACCTCTTTCTTTCAACTTGGTACAGGGAACGCCCGCACAAACCCCCTCTTTTACCTAAAAAAACAAACAATTAGTAGAATAATTTAACACTTCTGGCTTGAATTCTGTTATTATTACAATTCAAATAGTTAGCTTTTAGTTAGTAGTATAGAAACGATGAAAAAATCAAGAATTACTAACTGTGAATCAAATAGAATATGCCATTAGCTTTATTAATAATATTGTCTTTTTTCGCAACGATTGCACTCGCAACCTTGCTCTATCAATTTATGATCAATTTTCAACCTGGAAAAAATCGGATACTAACTGATTTTAGAGCAATGAGGGATGAAATAAAAGAATGGAGCGACCAATTAGTGCCGTGGTCTAAGGAAGAAATGAGTTTATTATCCTTGCGCCAAGTCAATCAAAAGATTAAGCGAGGTATGAAGAAAACGGCGAAGGGAGTTTTTACATCGATCTATCATGAACCATTGATTGCCTATAGTTATCGGAAATATATTGCTAGTAAAGAAAATGCAATTTTATACGCTCGAACTTCCAAAAATGAATATGCTTACCGAATTAATAAAAAAGGTATTGATGTAAACATAGATGGGCAGTATGCAGGTGTATTGAAGGACAATGGTGGGTTTTATGGCGGTCGGAGAAACCGTTTATTAGCTCGGATTAATCGAGACGATGAATTAAAATTGCACCCAATTGTGGTAGGGGAAAGAGAGGTCGCTAGTGTACAAAATCCTTTGAAAACAGAAAAACACAATCCTAGAGCTTTTCAATTTATCCAACCAATGGAAAGTAAAGAAGAGAAAATGTTTATGGCGTTGGCTATTTTGGAAATGGTACAAGAATCGCTAAAAGAAGAGTTTTAAGTTTATTTTTCACGCCAGATAACTTCACCAAAACGATCAATGTAAGCCCATTTATCATCAATAGAGACCCAAGCCAATCCATTTTTGAAAGGTAAGACATCTTTAAAACGAGCAGGGATAGCAAATTTTCCATCTGTATCAATAAATCCCCAATCGTCTTTTACTTTGACTTGTGCTAAACCATCAGAAAAAACGCCCGCATCTTCAAATTTGGGTAGGATGAGCAATTTTCCACTTTTATCAACGTAGCCAAATTTTTCGTTAATTTCTACTAAAGCCATTTCTTCACCAAAATCTCCTGCGAAATCATACATTGGATTGACTACTATTTCACCTTGATTATTGATAAAACCGTATTGTTCATTCTTGGTGACTAGTGCCATACCGTCGAAAAATTCTCCTTCTGAAAAACCTTCGATAATATCAAACTGAGGATCTAATACAACTTCGCCTTTATTGTTAATGATCCCCCATTTATCATTAGCGCGTATCACCGCTACCTCATCTTGAAAAGAGTCGGCAGATTCAAATTGTGGTTCAATGACAATATGTCCTTTTCTATCAATAAATCCGTATGCTTCGCCAATAGAAATTGCAGCTAAATCACCTTTGAATTCACTAGCAGTATCGAATTGAGGTTCAATGACGAAATTACCTAATTTATCAATATATCCAAATTGTCCATCGATACTAGCAGGTGCTAAGCCTTGGTGAAAATCACCGACTTCATCGAATTGTACTTCTATCGCAATACTACCTCGGCGATCAATATAGCCCCATTTTTTAACCAATTGGACTTTTGCCAAGCCGTCTTCAAAATACCCCACTTGATTGAATAAATGTTTCATCAATAAACGTCCCATACAGTCCAGAGGAACTAGTTTATCATTAAAACGGACCCTTGAAAAATTATTGTAAAAAGCCTCCGCGTCATAATATTGCGGTTCGATGACGATAGCACCTTCCGAATTGATAAATCCGTACTTTCCTTCTTCCCGAATTTTAAAAAGCGGGTTCTTCATAGACAATTTCTTAGTGTAGTTTTCTTCAAAAGTAAATGAGCAAAAATAAAATAATATATCCTATTTTTATCACCTATTAGATCCTTAAAATTTCCGAAAGATAGGGAAAAATTAAGGATTGGTGGATTGTTTGATTGATTAAATGAACACAAACGACAAAGATATTTTATATCTATATTTTTTATAAAAATAATTAATCTAACTATTGTCAAAAATCAGACACCTCCTAGAGTTGAGTATAATAGGGGACACACCAACTTATACATAAGAAAAACTTATGCCACTTTTGTAGCGAAGAGCGCAACAGCTATTTTATTGGGAGAACGCTGTGCTGTAAGCCGTCAAATGTCTAGGTATTTGACTATTAAATAAGACAGTCTGACTGCAAAGCAGTTTCTTAAATCATTCCTTCAATCTGTCTCAAATGATGTTCGATGTGATAAATATAATCTTTCATAAAGTAGGCTAGAGAGGTAGGTTGACCAGCAGGGACAGTGATCATCGCAATTTTATTCAGGTTATGATTGGTAGTTTCTTTATATAATTTTTCTTCGGGCGTGTGCTCCATGATCTGAGCAATGTGTAAATTGTAAGATTTCCAAAGGTCTAAAATCAATTGCCAATCAGCAGTTTGATAATTTTGAACGGCCACCCATTCTTCCTGTGCATATCCGTTGAAAACTAAACTATCTTGCCATTGAGCTTTGGTAAATCGGCGGTGATTATTATTAGCGGAGTCGATTAAGTGCCCTATAATTTGGATAGTTGACCACTTATCGGGAGCTGGTTTTTGGCGAGCTTTTTCAGGGGAAATTTCGGATAGTTGATTAAAAATTTCGTTTATACGTTGTCTAAATTGAGTAGCAAAATGCATGGCAGTTGATTTTAAGATTTTGAAATTTTTCTACAAACAATATAGAAGGGTAAAATAGTTTCTTAAATTAGATTTTTATTTTTTCAAAAACGAAAATCGACATGATGATCAATAAATTTGTGATATTAATAATCAGCCTTATTTTTTTCATACCAACGAATAGTATTGCCCAAGAAAGTAAAGATATTACAGCTGTAAAATCTATCTTAAAACGTCAGCAAAATGATTGGAATAACGGAGCGATTGATGATTTTATGAATGGTTATTGGGAGTCCGATCAATTAAAATTTGTTGGAGCTAATGGCATTACCTACGGCTACGAAGCGACGCTAAAAGGATATCATGAACGTTATCCCGATCGCTCGGCAATGGGTAAATTAACCTTTGGTATTAAGCGTGTAGAAAAATTGAGCCGAAAAGTAATTATGTTAGTTGGTACTTGGGATTTAGCGAGAGAAAGTGGCGATATCGGTGGATATTTTACTTTGATGTGGAAGAAAATCAAGGGCAAATGGGTGATTATTTCAGATCATACGAGTGCGAGGACTTAGTTTCTTATAATAGATTGAATAATTCCCGAATGAGCCAAATTAGACGTTATTTTTAAACCACAAAGGAACACAAAAGAGTTTTCTCAAAGTGAAAATTTTTCTTTGTGAAAAACCTTTGTGATCTTTGTCTCTTTGTTGTTCAAGAAAAAAGCATAAAGAGTGGGGTATTTTAAACAGTAGATTTCTTCCTAAAAGATTGAAAAAGAGAAATCCAAAAAGGAACAGTTGTCAAGAATAATAAAATAACCATCATCAGACTAAAGTTCTCTTTTGCCCAAGGAATATTCCCTAAAAAGTAGCCTCCAAAAACAAAGAGTGCTACCCAAAAAATGCCACCAAAAATATTATACAAAGAATAAATCCGAAAGTCCATAATCGTTACACCTGCCACAAAGGGTACATAAGTCCGAACAATCGGGAAAAAACGACTGATAACAATAGCTTTTCCTCCATGTTTTTCATAAAAGACATTAGCGTCATTTAAATATTTCTGAAAATATTTATTCTTTATTTTTAAAAAATATTTAGACGCATATCGGCCGATAAAGTAGTTAGAAGTATTTCCTAAAATAGCAGCTGCTGTTAAGATACCTGCGAGTAGCCACACATTCAAAGCACCCGTAGCTGCTAATATGCCTGCTGCAAAAAGTAGTGCATCACCAGGCAAAAAAGGAAAAAAGACCAAGCCCGTTTCACAAAAAATAATCATAAACAAAATGGCATAAGTGTAAGTACCATAGTTGTTGACTAAGTCCAATAATTTCTCGTCCGTATGCAAAATAATATCTAGAAAGTCATTCATGTAGTTTCTCTAATTTTAAGGCGTCATAAGTCCTTTATATTTTATTGCAAGATAAGCTTTTTTAATAGACTTTATTCTGAAACGATTTAGTCTTTGGGGTTGTGTAGAAAGTCGATTTTACCAACAAATTATTATTTTTAATAAAATGTTTATCCTTGATTGTATTGGTTTTAAATATGTAAAATATTCGAATATTTGACATATTTTGACTTTTTACACAACCCCGAAAGACTTGCTTTTTATACCGAATCCGAAATTATAATTATGTAATCGAATATTTGTGCGGAATTAAAGCCTAAGCCCATGCCTTTTTGATAAAATCAAGCCAATTGCCATGTAGTATCTTATTAATATCAACGTCTGCATATCCTCTTTTGCTTAACAAATTGGGGAGAATCTGCAAATCAGCAATCGTTTTTAGATCAAACGGTGCTTGTTCACTACCAAAACCTCCATCTAAGTCTGTACCCAATCCAATGTGATTTGTATTACCAGCCAATTGACAAATATGATCGTAATTATCAATTAATTTGTCCAAAGTGACATTTTTAGATTGAGGAGTTGAAGTGCCTCGGACCCAATTGGGCACCAACATCCAAGCATCTAAAACACCACCGATAACTGCGCCTCGCTGAATGAGTTCTTTTAATTGCTCGTCCGAAAATTGACGATTGTGATTGACCAAACTTCTACAATTAGAATGACTTGCCCAAATAGGTCCATTAAAATGACGCATTGCTTCCCAAAAACTTTCATCGCACAAATGGGTAACGTCTAAAATAATATTTAAGCGTTCCATTTCTTTTAATAACTCAATCCCTTTTCGACCGATACTACCCGTGGAATCAGTTCCAAAAGCATAAGTTCCAGGGCCATAATGTGCAGGACCTAAGGCACGCAAACCATTGGCATAAGCCTTTTCTAAATAGGATAAATTAACCATAGAATCAGCGCCTTCTAAGCTTAAGATATAACCTATGGGTTGTTGACTTTTATCTTTCGCATTGTTCCACGTGGTTAAATGTTGCTCTAAATCCGAAAGGTTTCTAATAGAACGAATCTCTCCAGCATCTTCCATCGCTCGATACCAAGCCAATTGCCCCTGTGTTTGTGCCCAAGCCTGTGCAGGCGAATGCCATCCAGGCAAAGTATTAGATTTTTTGACATAGCGAGCAATCAAAGTAGCGACACAAAGACCAATATTGCCTTTGCGCATTTCTGCGAAGTTGACCATGCTATTTCCTCGATCAGGCTTGTCAGTTAGGTGTTGTTCTCTTTGATTGATTTCGTCGAGAGGTCGGCTTAAATCTCGGTTCCACTCTAAGGCATTCATACTTAAATCTAGGTGGACATCTATAATGAGCGGCTGTTGATTCATATTCTTTTTTTACAAAAGTAGGGAGTTCGTTTATAAAAGACATCTATTAAATTTTGTTAATGTTATGACACAAACTGGCTTAAGCGGAGTTAAAATAAATAAGAAGGCTTACTTTTGCCTTTGTTCTTGACAAAATGAACTAAATTATTCTGTACGAGTTTGTAATTAAGAACTTTTTTGGTTCATCGAATTACAACAACATTTCAAAACAAAAATTTAAGATGAAAAAATTATTATTTAGCATCTCTATGTTTGCTTTAGTAGCGATGTTCGCTACGACTTCTTATGCTCAAATCAAAACACCTGCGCCAAGTCCAAGTGCTACTTTCACACAAGCAATTGGTTTGTCTGATGTAACGATCAACTACTCTAGACCAAGTGTAAAAGGAAGAAAGATTTTTGCAGCAGATGGCATTGTGCCTTTAGGCAAAGTATGGAGAACAGGTGCTAACGCAGTTACTAAAATCTCTTTTGGAGCAGATGTAAAAGTTGGAGGAAAAGAGTTAAAGAAAGGAGATTACGCTATTTTAACAATTCCTAATGCGAACAGTTGGGCGGTACATTTTTACGCTTACGAAACAGGGAGTTGGAACAGTTATGTAGAAAAAACACCTGCTGCGATTGCAACGGCAAGCGTTGGAAAAGTAAGTCCTGCGGTAGAAACTTTTTTAGTAACTATTTCTGGTATTACGGATGATAGTGCTGATTTAGTATTTACTTGGGCGAATACTTCTGCTACAGTACCAATGAGTTTTGAGGTAGAGAGCAAAGTAATGGCTCAAATCGAAAAAACTTTAGCTGGGCCAACGACGGGTGATTACTATGCTGCTGGTAACTACTTATTGTCTATCGAAAAGGATTTGGACAAAGCCTTAATGTATGTGCAAAAAGCAACAAAAGGAGAAAATCCAAGATTCTGGCAAGTAAGAAGAGAGGCGTTAATCTTAGCTAAATTAGGTAAAAAGACAGAGGCGATTGCTGCTGCTAAATTGTCAAAAGAATTAGCAATGAAGGCTGGAAACGATGACTATGTGAGAATGAACGAAAAGTCTATTGCTGAGTGGGCAAAGATGTAAAGTACAGGCGATTTCAATCGCCTTAAAGTAAAGGAATATAGGGAGGCGACTGAAGTCGCCTCTACTTCCTCCGTAACAAATAAGCAAACCCACTAAAAGCCTTTTCCACCTCATAACCTTCCGTCAATTCTCGATCGTAATTGCTCTTAAAAACATAGTAATAATCATAATTTTCATTGGTCAAAAGCTTTTTACTATAACGCAGATCGTCAAAAAAATCCATTCCTTGACTTTCTTTATAGTACATAGCAGTCGGATAAAACATCCAATGCACCCCTAGATTTATCTTGTCCTTGTCGCCTACTTTATTATTCAAATAAGTCATCATTTCTAAAGTATGTTGATCATACCACCATTCTCTAGTCTGTTCAAAATTGGCACTTCTACCAAAATGATAAATCCCAATAGTGAATACTAAACCTGCTAATATATTTTTATAAATTCTCTTTTTGAAAGATAGCTTATTTAAAAAGCAAAACATCAGTAACCCCCATATCGGTATAAAGATTAAGGACTTTCGATTGATTAAGTAGAGTGTTCCTAAAATCTGCTTTTGCAAAAAGATGACTAAGATAATCGTTGAGAATAGAAGGCTAATATGACTAAATAGTTTGTTGGAGAAAGATGGCTCTTTTGTGAAAAATGATTTGAAACCAAAAAACAAAGCCCCAAGCGTCAAGAAGGAGGTGACATAAAAGACGATGTCATCAACGGATGTAGAAAAGTGCCTTATGCCGTAAACGGAATCGGTCGCCAAGGCTTTAAACGTTTGAAGTAAATCTGGAGTACCCCACTTAAATTCACCCGAACTTTGTAACCAAATGATAGGTTGCCAAAGCAATAGCCCTAAGAAAAGTAAGGTTACAATAGCTGGTATTTGCCAAAGGAAAATCTTTTTAAAATCTAATTTAAAATGAATTAAACTGAAAATCCCGTAAGTCATTAAAATGGCAGCTAGGAAGATAAATTGAGTGAAATTGCTAAGAATACTTAAAACAATCATCACAAACATACCTATGACTAATCCAATCTTAGGACGTTTGATAATCGCTACCAAATAAGCCAATGCGCCCATCGTAAAACCCATTGCCAAACCATAACCTCTCGCAGTTGAAAAGAAGTCCAATAAATAAGGATTAAGATTCATCAATACCCAGCCTGCTAAGCCTAAAAATACATTGTCAGTCAACTGGCGGATGATGAAAATACTGCTACCTAGGTAAAGCGCATGAGCAAGTACATTAGGCAGTCTAATCACCCAATCAGCTTGACCAAATACTTCGAGAGATCTTTGCAATAAGAAGGTATTTAATAAGTGATTATTGGCACTATGCCAAGAAGTTTCTTTGTTAATCGCCTCGAAAAAGCCCATTTCTCTAAAGTATCTCCACGTTGCACTTTCATCATGCGTCATGCACAATGCCCAAGAGCGATAGCCCGTATAGGCTAATAACAGCATCGAAAAAACGACTAGTAGTAAGAAAAGAATAGAAGATTGATTAGTTTTCAATACACTTGTTTTTTGGTAAATATAGAAAATAGATAGTAGCAGTGAAGACATTTTTTGTTTAGTTGGATAATAATTTTAATAGCATGCCCGTTTTTCTCCCACATTATTCATCTTTTAAAATTTCTTTTATAAGCATAGCATCTACATTTTTATTTCTATACCCCAAACAGTTTTCCTGAAATTATGGATTTAGGAAGGCTTATGGTTTACCTAAAAACTTTAGTCAGATGCTATTTTCAAACAAGAAATCACTTTTCTATTCTATCCTATTTTTTTCCTTTTTTATAATGACGGCTTGTCAACCCGATGCGGTAGAGGATATTGCTATTGCACCGAGCGAACCAGAGATTCGGGAGTTCCCATTGGTAGACGAACGCCTTTGGCCTTATTTCGAACGGTTTGAGGATGCCGCAAGAGAACGAGGAGAAAGGGTGGATTTAGTTACAGCTAGAATTTCTGGTAAAATAGAGGCGATTGATCAAGAGCACGTAGCAGGACTCTGTACCACTTTCGGTAATGCTCGTCCAGGGAGTGTCACGATTGATGCAGAGTTTTGGAGTCGAGCAGGAGATTTATTTAAAGAGTTCATCGTTTTTCACGAATTAGGGCATTGTTTTTTAGATAGAAATCATAGAGAAGATACATTTTCTAACGGTCAATGTGTAAGTATCATGCGGAGTGGTACTTTGGACTGTCGGGATAATTATAATGTGGCGTCGAGAGTTGCTTATATTGATGAATTGTTTGAGCCATCGACTGTACGGCTGGATTAGATGGTTGGTAGCACAGCCTTATTGGAATTAACTAAATAAAGTGTGGTTTTAACCCAACCCCAACCCTTCCCTTGAAAGGGAAAGGAGCTTACCCGTTGGCAAATTATTGGCTAAATCGCCAATGATTTGCCCAAAATTAGTCCCCCTCTCTTTCAAGAGAGGGGTTAGGGGAGAGTTAAAAAACGCACATTATTTTCTGAATCTCAATTAGGCTGTTCGGTTAGCCGACCTTTAGGTTGGCCTGATAAAAGTGGCCTAAAGACCACTGAACAGAACAGCCTAAAGATTGTGCTACCAGAAGAACTCTTTCCATTGCATCCCATCTTGATAAATAAAAATGGTATTCGGCGGCACATTTTTCAAATCCAATAAATAATGATTGCCTTGAAAATGGGCGGTATAAATAGATCGCTTATGCGTAGGTCCAACGCCGACCCCATTTCGCCAAAACCAATTGCCCCACTGATTAAATTCAACTTTTAATTGTTGATCGCCTGTTTTTTTGACAGTTACCCCATCGGTCGGGGTGACCATATTATACTGCGCCACTTCCCAAATTTTTCCTTTTATTTTTTGTTGATGAATAGTTGTCAAGGCATCTTTAAAACCCGATTTTCGACCAATAATTCTAAATAAATAAGCACCATTATAATTATCGGGTACATTCAGTATAATTACATTTTCAGCATCCTGCCAACGATAATTTTGTAATAAACTATAAAATACTTCCGTAGAATTTTTCCAATGTTGATTGGTTTGTACCAATAAAAAGATGGAGCTAAAAAGATAAACGCCTAATAGGCTGTACTTTAATATTTTGGGCAATAGGAAAAGCAAATAGGTCAATAACATCAATCCGAAAACAGAAGGTAGGTAACCATATCTATCATTTTCGACCCATTGTAGCCAATAGAAAAAGAGGTTTAAGACAGGCAGGAAAGTAAGCGTAAAACCAATACTTAAAAAGGAGAAAGTAGCCCCCTTATTTTTATCAAAGGCATTGTTTTGTTTTTTATAAAAAAGAAAGAGTAAACTAGCACCGATTATTAAACCAACTAAAAGGAAGACATATTTATCACAAAAATTAAAAGCTATTTCTTTAGTAGAATGAGGATAAGACCGAACAAAGAATAAATATTTGGCAATATATTTTAGCCAAGTTTGTACCATTACTTTTAAGGAGAATTGTAAGTGCGTAGTAGCCCCATAATGTCCAATATAAGCACCAAAAGCCAGTTTGTTCAAGCTAAAATAGCCAACGACTGCTAAAAGTTGAGGTAGAGTGATTTTATAAAAATGACTTTTAAATAGTTGAAGTTGCTTGCTTTGCCATAGCCATAAGCTATAAAGTACAATCACAATTAGTGGAATAATCAATGATAATTCAAAGGTGAACAAAGCAGCTAAGAAAAAGCCATGAATGAAATATAAATAGCTCTTTTGAGGGACTTTTAAATAATGCGTTAAATTCAACAAGGTACCTAATAAGAAAGCAGTGATTAGGAGATAATTGAGACAAGCTCGCCACACTAAAACCTCTGTTTGATAAGGATTAATTAAAAATAATAGCGCACCGACGAAGGCAATGCTACTAGCGTTTTTCACTTCAAATTGATCAAAAATATTTTTAAATAATAAAAAAGATAGCCACCCATTTAAAGCGTGCAAACCACAAAAGACCAAATACCATGGTAGTCCAAACGTACCAAATAGCTGATATAAAGTGTAAAATCCTAATACTGAAATTTGATTCAAAGCAGGAAACCCAAAGCTGTAAATGACCCTCCAAAAAGGTTGATTTTCAATGCGTTCGATGCCGCCTGTAACGTCCGTCACAAAACCTGCCTGCATGGTAGGGAAATAGAAAAATAGGGTAGTCAGTAAAAATAATACCAATAAATAAATGGGGCGTTTTTTTAAAATAATCAATAAATCATCAAGCCCTTTTCGTGAAAAAAGCGTTGATAAAAAGAAGGATTGATTATTTTTTGACATATTGATTGTCGAATTGTGTAGTACAAATGTAGTATTTTCGTTGATTTATAAGTTGTTTTTTCTTAACGCAGAGAGACGCTCCCGATAGTTATTGAGATTAATGATTTATTATGTTTTGCGCTTATGATATTGAATAAGTTAGAAAAGAAAACATAAAATAATCATAATTTCAAACAGTGCCTGCCCGAATGCTCAGGCGGGCGGGTCTCTCTGCGTCGAAAAAAATATCACATTACCAAACCAATCACTAAACTATGCCGCGTTCCAAAACGCTTTTTTTTGTACTATTTTGTTGGGTAGCCTTTAGCACCTGTCAGCCAAAGGTCAAACAATGGTTTCTGAAAATGGAGGACATCAACTTCGAAGAATCCGTACGAAAGCCAAAGACCTATAATCGACGAAATGCTGGTTGTAATGCGCCCTTATCCTATGCGCCCGATACCAATTATATCGACCATTATCCGATGCGCTATATTCGAGTGAATATGCATTTTATGAATCATTCGGATAGTACCAAAAATTTCAATGAGGGAGCAGCCGTGAAATTTGCCAAGAACTATTTGCGTGCGGTCGAACATGAGCTGATTAAAAAAACCAAACCAGCCATACCACCAAATAATGACTTAGCTGCTTTGCCTAAACGATATCGTTATGTCTTGACTCCCAAACCCGACGATCCTAATGATACAGGTGTCTATTGCCATTATGACGATGAGTTATTTTTCTTTGTCAATAAAGGGCGCAATCGAAATAATTCCAAGAAAGCAGTGATTGAAAAATATGCTATTCAGAAGGATTCCGTCTTGAATATTTTTATCATGCCCCATCATCCTGATAGTGTAAAATCTAAAAAATATTTGGTGTCAGGAACAGGAATAGCCTTAGGTAATAGTTTGAAACTAGCTGGTATTTACGAATCAGGTACACACGATGCTTGGAAATTTAAAGGCTTGCTGAATCATGAAATCGGTCACGTTTTAGGATTGAGTCATGCGTGGGGTTATGACGGCTGTGATGATACACCTGTACATAGCAACTGTTGGAATACGTCCGATAAACCGCCCTGTGATACAATGGCGTCGAATAATGTGATGGATTATAATGCCCACCAAAGTGCTTGGACACCTTGCCAGATTGGAAAAATCCATCGAAATCTTTCCAAATTAAGTGCACGTCAAAGAAGATTATTGGTAAGAACTTGGTGTAAGCTAGATCCTACGAAAACGATTTATATTAGAGATAGTATAAGATGGTCAGGTGCTAAAGATTTAGAAGGGCACTTAGTGATAGAAAAGGGCGGGAGTTTGCAAATTGACTGTAGAGTGGCTTTACCAAAAGCTGCGAAACTAACGGTTCAGGCAGGCGGGCAATTAATACTGACCGATGCGGCTCGATTGCATAATGATTGTGGAGATGAATGGGCAGGCATTGAGGTAGAACAAACGGGTAAAGAAAAGGGGCAAGTCATTTTTCAAGGCAAGCCAATTATTGAAAATGTCACGACTTTTATACAAGGGATAGAAAACTATAAATAGGAACTATCTAGGTGGATTAACTATAAACTAAATACGGATTTTGAGTTGGGTTAGCAGTCTTTTAAGTAAATAAATTCTATTGGATTTATGGACTTAAAACTGCTAACCTAACTTAGGTATCTCACCTACGATAGAGTTAGGTTAGTTATTTTTCAAGACGTATTTTTCGTGCGAAAAATACGTCTTGAAAAAGATAACTAACCCAACCATCAACAGTTTTAGAAAATGTGGATAACTGATTTTGGGTTGTTGGTAACTTATTTAAGTATTTGATTATTAGTGATTTATGTTCGTTTTGTGAGTGTGGATAACTACTTGTTGCGTAAATTTAGATAATCAGCGAAAATTCGCTAAAAACAGTCGTTTCGTCCAAATTTCATCCTTATTCGTCGATTCTCAATTGCTTTTCGGGTCAAGTATTGCAAATCTTGGCAGCTCATTCTTTAACCAAACAAGGCTTTGAATGGATAAGCAATCAAAGTTTTGTTTATAAAAAAACGAGTTATGAATCATTACATTTATGAGAATAATAATTCCAAGTCATTTTATTCCATGTCTTGGATTGCGTTCGGAATCTCTTTCGTTGGAATGTTAATTGGATTGGTTTATATGCAAGTTGATTTAGCGACGAAAGGCTTTTTAGCGATGTCTTACTTGTTTAGTTTGACTTCCTGTTTTACTTTGGCAAAAGTCGTCAGAGATAAACACGAGGCGGATAAATTTATTAATAAAGTAGAAAGTGCCAAAACAGAAAAATTCTTAAATGAATCACCTGTAACGGGCGTTGTATAAACGACTCAAACGTATCGGATACTTTCAAATTCTACCGACACCCCATAAGTTCCAAATATGAATTCCGAAGAGCATTCAATACGAATAGCCCCCGATGAAATCGAATTGGCGTCAAGCCAATTTTTAGTAATGTATGTTTATTTGATAATCAAATGTTTGGCAATGGTTTAATGCGAGTAAACTGGTAGCACAGGCTTTAGCCTGTCCCGTTTCAAGGTCTTTAGGCCTTGACATTTAGCCAAAAACTAGACGTAGCCGACCTAAAGGTCGCCGAACAGGACAGGCTAAAGCCTGTGCTACCGATTTTCGCATTTCAAATTCAACTAGAAGGTTCTAAAAAACATCAATATTCCTGATAATTTTCCTTTTACCGCATCAACCAAGCTACAAAAATACCCACGTAATTTCCTAAAGCAATCCCCAATAGCCCTAAAGCAATTCCTGGGAAAACCAGTTTGCGATTATTAATAGTACTAGCAATTTGCCCAATAAAAACAGGCCCATAAATAGCCGCAACACTGGCAATCATCACCGTATCACCGTCAATCTTAAATAGATAACATAAGAACCAGTGTAGCAATACCGTAATCGCCCAAGCCAAGCCCATAAAAGCGACTAAGCTTAATCCATTCTCTAAAATATTTTCAAAATTAGCCATCATGCCTACTGCTACGCAGAACATTAACAATAGATAATCACCTACCTCAAATGTTCCTTCTAACGCTTTGATGAAAGGAAATCTAGAAGCTATGATACTTAAGGTGGTTAAGGTCAATATTAGAAAGGTAGCAGCTAGTTTCCCATAGAACAAGAAACTAAGTCCTAGAGCGATTCCAATTATCGCTAGGGCAACACCCAAGCCTATTGAGAAGTCTTTAAAAGTAATATTTTTACTAATTAATAAATTTTCTTTACTCAGATAAAATTTTCCGATTAAATAATCTTTAAGAAAAAATGATAAAAGTTTTCTAGCAATCGTGGTGAGAAAGATCAAATAGAACCCTCCTATAAAAATATCTGCTGCATTTAATAATACGATGGTATTACTCTCCGCCTCTAGCGCCATCCCTACGGCTTGCATATTTGGAATACCTCCCGAAAAAATAGCTGCAATCATTCCTGATATTAACCATGAGTTTCCAATCGTCCCCTTAAAATACCATCCTGCAATACTAGTCCCGATTATTCCACAAATAACACATAGCAAGAACGCTAAGACCATACTTTTAAAATCACTCATCCAACCTGATAAATCGGTGGAGTAGAGGAGGAATGGAATGGCTAGTACGATTGTTCCTTGCGTAAAATAGCTGGCTATAGATTCATTTATTGAAAAAAAGGAAAGATTAGCCAACACAATGCCTAATGTATAACAAAGCACCACAGGACTTAGCCAAGAGACGGTGCTTTTGGAAATTTGCTTAGCCAAATATGGAAAAAAGCAGATGAGTAGGATTTGAATAATGGTATATAGCATAATGATTAAAGCTCGTCGTGACAAAGTATGAAAAACAAATGTACATAATTTCTTAGTAGAGGTCTTTTGTTGATTAGTAAGTGCTTAAAATTTACTTATTCCATTTTTTAAAATTAGTTAAGAAGAATTTAAATCCTATTTTTTAATAATCTCAAAAGTGAATTATCCGTTATATTTGACAGTGAAAATCACTTTAATATTTGAGGCAATAACTATATTTATTTCGCCCCGATTATAAATTATTCTGACAATGAAGAATTTACTCCGTTTTATTGGTGTGTTGGCAATCACTGCAGCAGCATTTCTTTTAGGAACCTCTTGGAGAATCAATAACCCTCCAAAACCAGAAATTCAGCAAGCTAAATCTGAACAAGTGACTACTTTCACAGAAGAGCGAGTTGCACCTGTCCGAAATAATATACCTAGTGGTCTAAATAGAGATGAATTGGCGACCATCTCCCTTTTTGAAAAAGCAACGCCTTCTGTAGTATTTATAACAACTTCTGATGTTTATAGAGATTGGTATACCCAAAGTTATAGGGAACAAAAGAGTGGAAGTGGTTCTGGATTTATTTGGGATGATGAAGGTCATATTATTACGAACTATCACGTAATAAAAGGGGCAAGCAAAGCTACTGTGACGCTTTCTGATCAATCAACCTATACGGCAAAACTTGTGGGTAAAGCTCCATTTAAAGACTTGGCAGTTTTAAAAATAGATGCGCCTAGAGCTAAATTAAAGGCATTAAAAAAAGGTACTTCCGATGACCTAAGAGTTGGGCAATCGGTCTTGGCAATAGGAACACCATTTGGTTTAGATCAGACTTTAACCACAGGAATTGTGAGTGCTTTAGGAAGAGAGATCAGTTCAGAAGGCGTACCAATCAGAGATGTAATTCAAACTGATGCAGCTATTAACCCTGGTAATTCAGGAGGCCCGTTATTGAACTCTTCTGGTGAATTGATTGGTGTTAATACGGCAATTTATAGTCCTTCGGGAGCAAGTGCGGGTATTGGGTTTTCTATTCCCGTAGATGCTGTAAAATGGGTAGTTGCAGATTTAATTCGATATGGTGAAATCAAAAGACCTACTTTAGGCCTAGAGTTTATTCCAAGAAGAACGACTTATAGATTAGGCATTAAAGGTTTAATGGTGAGTCAAGTAGATAAAAATAGTGTAGCGGATAGGGCTGGTATTAGACCTCCATTCCGAGATAACCAAGATAAATTGCACTGGGGAGACATTATCCTTGCTATTGATGGAGAACCTATTCAAAAACAAAGAGATTATTTAGTGGCGCTAGAAAGCCGAAGAGTAGGGGAAGAGGTAGAGGTGCTGGTGAAAAGAGAAGATGAAGAATTTACTTTGAAAATGACCCTAGAAGCAGTGAAATAACTGGGTTATTAGATAAGTAGCTTTTAAATTCCACACTACGCCACAACGACATACCGAGTTGAATATCTAAATTTATCATAGTGGAGTAGTGTGAAAATTTTAGAGCCTTAGCATGTAAAGAGCATTGAAATCAGGTCTTCTTCTTAGGCTTCTCATTCACCTTTCGATCATTCTGTGTAGAATCCTGTTCTATTCCTGCACCAAAAATTAGATCAGTACTAGAATAAGTCGTTCCAAAATTCTGTCCTGCTACCGCTACTTGTTTGACGGCATCTTTAAACTGTTCTTCAGTTAATTCCTTTAATGGATGCGTAAAAAGAGAGACGACAAAACCTGAATACAAAGCATATTTTGCGTCTAAGGCGGCATGGAAGTTTGCCTCCAACATTGCCTCTAGTTCTTTAGTGGTGACTTCTTTTTGGTCGGCTATTGGAGTGAAGATACGCATCCGGTTATGGGTTTCATCGGTAAGGATAAAAAGGATTTGTTCACCGTAAATGATTTGCCAATTTCCTTCAACTCCTTCTACTTTATCACTGATTTTTTCCAAAATGTCTCCCATTTTGGTATTATTCATTTCAGCCTGTCCATTAATTGAATTTGAGAAGAATAGAAAAGAAAGGATAATTAGGAATGATTTGCTCATGGTTAATCGGTTTTATGATGAAAAAGATAAGAAACGGATCCAATAAAAGAACGATTTTAATTTAGATTTAGTTGTTCTTAGAATGGATAGATACGTCTTAACTAGGATATGGAGCATTTTTCCCACTGCGATAAATGGTGATTAATAGCACAATCAAACCTGTTGAAACCGCTACATCCGCAAAATTGAAAATACCAGTCCGCAATCCTCCAATATCAATATTCATAAAATCTATCACAGAACCATAGGCGATTCGGTCAATTAGGTTTCCGACTCCGCCTGCTACGATTAGGCTCATACCAATAAATTGAGTAATGGAGGAACTTGCTTTGAAATAAGTAGCGGCAAAGATGAATAATACTAGGGTAGGGATGAATATTAGAAAGAGGTATTTCAAATTGGGAGATAAGGAGTCTCCTAGCCCTAAGAATGCTCCAGTATTTTCTGCATAAATGAGCTTAAACATTCCATCTAAATATTCTACTGGTGCTTTGTAAGCCAATTGTTCCTTAGCCATGATTTTAGTTTGCTGATCACAGCTCACACAGATGGCAATGATTGCAAAAAACAAAGAATATTTAAGCCATTTATTATTGATATTCATTAAATTACGTTTTACTC
>CALDTJ010000147.1 GCA_937924145.1 uncultured Saprospiraceae bacterium | reverse complement strand
CACAATCAATTTGCAGACGACCACAATGATCCAGGAAAATTCTCCGCTTTTATTGGTTGGGAATGGACTTCTACCTTGAATGGAAATAACTTGCATAGAATCTTATTCACACCAGATAATGCGAGTGTAGCTAATAAATTTTTGCCTTATTCTGCTACTCACAGTCCTAATCCAGAAGACTTGTGGGATTGGTTAGAAACGACTACCAAAAAACACGATGTGGACTTGGTATCTATCCCTCATAATTCTAATGTCAGTGGTGGTTTAATGTTTCCAGACGATAAGGATTCTAAAGGTAACGCTATTGATGTATCCTATGCTAAGACTAGAGCTAAATGGGAGCCGATTGTGGAAATGACACAGATAAAAGGTACTTCGGAAGCCCACCCTGCCCTATCTCCTAATGATGAATTTGCCGCCTTTGAATTATGGGATGTTTTTCTAAAATCAACTGGTGGTGATAAGGCGGCTAGAACTACCCCATTACGGGCAGATTTTGCCAGATACGCCTTACAAGATGGTCTAAAATTAGAGGAGTCCTTAGGAACAAATCCATACAAGTTTGGTATGATTGGGTCTTCTGATACACATACTGCGCTCTCCTCCGTAGATGAAGACAACTTTACAGGTAAGAATTTAATAGATGGTGGCGCTGCCGATAAGTCCAAACCTTGGATCAACGATGTGAAAAATCTAGATTTCTCTTCTTCGGGTTATGCTGCCGTTTGGGCGGAGAGTAATACCAGAAAGGATATTTATGATGCCTTCATTAGAAAGGAAGTCTACGGTACGACTGGCTCAAGAATTCAATTAAGAGTATTTGGTGGTTGGGAATTTGAGCAAAAGGATGTAGAACAAGCCGACTATGTGACTACAGGATATCAAAAAGGCGTGCCAATGGGAAGTGATTTGAATAATGCAGGGGATAAAAAATTAAGATTAATGATTCATGCAACGAAGGATTCGGAAGGTGGAAATTTAGATCGAGTCCAAGTCGTAAAATCTTGGTTATCAGACGGAAAAACACAGGAAAAAATCTATAATATAGCTTGGTCAGGAGATCGAAAATTAGATAATGCAGGTAAATTAGCTCCACTTGAGCATACCGTAGATATCAAAGCAGCAACTTATACCAATACAATTGGTGATCCTGAATTCGCAACGGTTTGGGAAGATCCTAATTTTGATCCTGCTGAACGAGCTGTTTATTATGTGCGAGTATTAGAGATTCCAACTCCTCGATATTCTACTATGGCATCTGCCAAATTAGGGCAAGATCCTTGGGTTGGAGCAGATCCTATTATACAAGAACGAGCTTATTCTTCGCCTATTTGGTATACACCAAAGTAAGCTGCTTGGTAGCATAATGTCGTCAACTTAAGAATTGCTGTGTTAAGATTTTACTCCAAGTAAAGCCTTACCTTTTATGCATTCGGGGATTTAAACAAGGGCTTAACTTGAAGTTAAACCCTCGAAAAGCTTAAGCTGAAGACATTAATTTGAAAGTAGTAACAACTCTCTTGAACCATGTTCAAAAAAATAAGCACCGAACCATTAGTGCATTTTCTATTTGCAGGCTTTCTTTTGTTTGTCTATTTTAAATCTTGTAACGCTCCAATCTCTTCCGACAACACCATTGTCATCAATAAAGAAGAACTGCTTAACTTCATGCAGTATCAATCCAAAGCATTTAATCGAACAATTTTCGAAAAAAAATTAGCGCAAGCATCTGAGGAAGAAAAACAGCAGTTATTAGAAAATTACACCAAAGATGAAGTACTTTATCGAGCGGCTATAGACTTAGGTTTAGACCAGAATGATTTTGTGATAAAGCGTAGAATTATTCAAAAAATGGAGTTTATTTTGGATGATTTTGATGCCTCCATATTGACTATAAACGAAGATAGTTTAAGGGCCTTCTTTGTCAAGCAGCAACATCGATATTTTGAGGATGCACGATATTCTTTTACTCATATTTTCTTTAAAAATGGCAGTGGGCCACAAGCTAGAGCAAATGCTTTTTTAACTGATCCAGCTAATCAACGATTATTAGCTACTGAAAGTCTACCTTATGGAGATCGATTCCTTTATCACCGAAACTATACAGAAAAAACAATTAGTTTTTTAGAAGGTCAATTTGGTTCAGATTTCACTAAAGCTATGGATAAATTGAATGCCAATACCGAACAATGGCAAGGTCCTATTCCTTCTGAACACGGACAACACTTGGTATTATTATTAGCTAAAAATGTAGCCGCAGTTCCTGAATTAGCAGCCGTTCGTTCAATGGTTGAAAAAGATTATCTCGGCTATTTAAAAAAGCAACATAAAGAAAAGCAGGTCAAAAAATTAATGGATCAATATGAAGTAAAAATAAATTTATGAGTGCAGATCTGATAAAAAAACAGGTATTTCTAACTGCGCTCATCCTATTGATGCATACCTTACTTTGGGCGCATGAGAGTCGGCCGCTGTATATAAAAATTACTGCTGATACTCAAAAAACGGATTTTGAAATCAACTTACCCAACACCGTTAGTGACAAAAACTTACCCCTTATTTTTTTAAATAAAAAAGGCATAAATGAGCGAGAACAATGGCTAAAGCATACTTCTGGGTTTAGACAAAAGTGGTCCACTCCTAAAGCTGACTTATCACTCAAGGGGTCTACCATAAGGGTCAACTATCCCGTTTTCAATCCAGTGCTATCGACAATTATTGCCCTCCAATTTAAAGACGGTTCGGAGCAAATATTGGTGATTCCACCGAACAAAACAACAGTTTTCATACCAGAGGCTGTCAATGCATTAGAAGTTCGAAAACAGTATAGCTTACTGGGTGTCGAGCATATTTGGGCAGGGATCGACCACCTCTTATTCTTGGTTTGCTTACTAATTATTACAGGTTTTAGCAGGAAATTATTTTATACTATTTCTGGATTTACTATTGCCCATTCCATCACCCTCATATTGTCCGCTTTAAAAGTGATTCAGTTGCCTATTCCTCCGATTGAGGCAACTATTGCATTGAGCATTGTCTTTCTTTGTTATGAGATTATTCATCATCATGAACACAAAAATTCACTGACCTACCGCTACCCTATTTTAGTGGCTTCCTCCTTTGGATTATTGCATGGATTGGGGTTCGCTGCCGTGTTGGGCGAGATTGGTTTGCCACAGAATCATACGGTAGAGGCTTTGCTATTCTTTAATGTGGGTGTAGAAATTGGTCAGCTAATTTTTATTGCAGGTCTATTTATTGGAGTATTTTTTATTGGGAAATTAGGAAGACAATTAATTGATGACACATTGAGGAAAAGAATACTTTCCATTGGGTTAAAAGTCGCCGTATATATAGTAGGAATAACCTCAGCTTATTGGATGTTTGAGCGGATTTTGTAGGTTTGGTTTTAAGTATATAATTTTGATAAATTGCTGCTTGGTAAATATAGTCTAGGTGGTTAATTTTTCATACAAACCACGAAGTGGTTAAACCCGAATAGCCCCGAATGAAATTCGGGGATAGAAATTACCTCCTTCTCCCCTACAACCACAAAGTGGTTGAATATGAAGAAGTTAAGTTCAACCACTTCGCGGTTGCATGTCGATATTGATTCGTTTTTACCCGAATTTCATTCGGGGCTATTCGTATTAAATTCCTTAGGAATTATTAATCAAAAATTGGTTATAAAGGATTACTATTTCCCCTCAAAAGTTTTCAAATAACTTCTTCGTCCGTATTTACTACAGATTGGACACGCTAATGGATTGTGACCTCTAGCAGGACAAAATTCTCTACCAAAAAAGATGATTTGTAAATGCAATTTATTCCAAGTCTCTTTGGGAAATAAACGCTTTAAATCTTTCTCTGTCTTTTCTACATTTTTACCAGTGGTCAAACCCCAACGCCATGCTAAACGGTGAATGTGTGTGTCTACAGCGAAGGCGGGAATACCAAAGGCTTGGGACATTACTACTGAGGCCGTCTTATGACCGACACCAGGCAACTCTTCCAGATCTCTAAAGTTTTGAGGAACAATGCCATTATGCTTATCAATCAAAATTTGGGAAAGATCGGATATGGCTTTAGATTTTCTAGGTGATAAGCCACAAGGTCGAATAATCGCTTTAATCTCTTCTACTTGGACCTTTGCCATGTCATAAGGATTATTAGCTAATTCAAATAAGGCTGGTGTTACTTTGTTGACTCTTTCATCTGTACATTGGGCAGAAAGCAATACCGCTACGAGTAAGGTATATGGATCTTGGTGATCTAAAGGGATAGGGGTCTCAGGATAATAGCCTTCTAAAATTTCTAGAATTTGATTCGCCTTTTCTTGTTTGGTCATAAGTACAGGCGAATTCATTCGCCTTATTTTTATGTGAAATAATTTTTAAGGAAGCGAGGCGACTGAAGTCGCCTGTACTTGATGAGGCGACTGAAGCCGCCTGTACATTAAGCTAATTGCTCTTCCAAAGCTTTTAAAATCGAATCTTTTTCCCAATCAGAGGCATTACTTTCTAAAGGAATTTTAATATCAATTTTTTTAGGTCGGCAGACAGCGGTGAGTTGAAAAAACGGCATGCCATTTTTCTCTTTTTTCTTATTGGTTCTTTGTTCCTCAATATCAACCATCACTCCTCTTTCAGAACCATCATTCAAGGCTGCAATTCTAGCCTTCACGGCTTTAGTTGTTTCGTATAATTGATTTTTAAGGTTTTTGATTTTAGTCATAATAAGCCCCTCCCTGATGTCTTTAAACATATATTCATCCTTCATGTTCTTTCGCATCAATTTCATCATTTTCTCAACTGTATTATACTTTTTGGCATACATCGTCTTACCAAATTCTTCTTCAAAAATGTAGATATAAAAATTGAGAATATTGTCTAACTTATTGCTGTCTTTTGAAAATTGAAAGGAGATATCAAAAGTGCCTAATTTTACCTTACCCTTTTCGTTAATTTCGGCTAACATCTTATCCGATAGTTCAAAAAGGTCTAAAGTTTCGTCTTTAAAGGCCATAGTTTTACTGCTTTGTCTAGTGATTTAATTCCGATTCTCGTACAATGATACGAAAAAAAAATTGATTACTTGATATGCAAAAACGTCCTTCTTCCTTATTTGTTTAGCTTGTTTATAGACATTTTTAACATAAGAATTTGGGTTAACATTTACTAATTTGGTAGTCAACAAATTGTATATATGTTATAGCATTAAATAACAAATTAATAAAATTCCTTATTCAAAAACTTAGGAGTAATCCATCCATATCAATTAGTTAATCCGTCGAAAATTAGAAAGCCTACTCAAAATTAATTCTAAGTAGGCTTTCTAAACAAATCTCTTATCGTTTATCTAATTTTAATGACTCTTTTAGTAATTGGTATTTCTCCATCCATTAAAACTCGAACAAAATACAGTCCTTCAGATTGATTGGCCAAATCCACTTCAATTGGAGCAGCATCAATTTGGTCAACAAATTGATTTTTAACCAAAGCCCCTATTTCATTAAACACTTGAATATGTGCGGTTGAAAGTGCCTGTTTGTTCAAACTCAAAAAGAAAGTTTGGTTCGTTGGATTCGGAAATAAATCTACCTCAGCAGATAAATCATCGGTTTCAAAACTAGGTACATTATTCGTAATCGTAGTTGCCACTCTTGACATGGTAGTGGAAGTAGTACCACAATTATTAATGAACCTAACTTCCCCAAGACCTACATAAAAACTATCATCTAAAGCATCAAAAATTCTCATTCGCACATATCTTGCAGATACTTGTTGGAAATTAAAAATTTGAGCATTTTCCTTTTCCCCTCTTCCTGTAGTTTGAGTCGCTGTATGGAAAGTGGTTGGAGAGAAATTAACTCCATCCGTTGAAGTAGAAATTTGGAAATTTTTGACACCTCTTCTTTTTAGGACTAACCAAGTGTGGTACGAATAATTCCAGATAGCCACACCATCAATCATTTGGGTTTGCCCCAAATCAAATCTCAAAGTAGCCTCCGTTCCATCATTTAACCAGACTCCATTATAAAGGCTGCCACCTCCATGCTGTACTGCTAAATCACCTTCTGAATCTAAACCATTTCCATTAATAATATTAGAAACATTGCCTCCAACTGTTACACCATCTTCAATAGAGACAGAAAATGGTTGGATCACACAAGAATTGGAAGTAAGCGGTGGGTTAGTACCTCCGCCACCTGTTGAACCACCTTCTGTTTGATAATTTACATTGACTGTATTAGAAGCCAAATTACCATTGATATCGCTATCGTAAGCGACATTAGCAGGTACAGATATGGATACATTTCCTTCATTAATTGGGTCCAACATTACGGTAAAATTGGTTCCGTTTGTTTCCGTAAAGTTATACCAGTTGGCATTTGAAATGGATAAATCATAACCACTCAAACTAGTTATAGGCTCATTAAAAACAATCGTTACTTGGAAGTCATTAGATACGTTTGTATTAGCAACACTCACTACTGCCGTAGGAGGACCATCATCATTATTTGGTGCGTCATCTTGATTAATCGTTACGGTAAAAGAACAAGTTCTTGAGTTACCACAATCATCTGTTGCTTGGTAAGTAATAGTCGTAGTTCCTACCCCGAAATTGCTACCACTAGAAGGGCCTGAAATCTGATTTAAAGCAACAGCACTCGGGTTAGATCCACCTCCACCATTACAAGGAATCTCTAAAATGTATTGCTTATAGATAAAATCTGTTGTCAATTCCCATTCGCCATTCCAAAAATTAATAACACCATAATCATTACTAGAGTTATTATTAAGGCTATTTGGAAAGTTTAAATAACCAGCAGTTGTTCCATCCGCATATTTCCACACACCTTCCTGATCTTCATCGCTTACACCGATAATGCATAAATCACTTCCTAAATTAGACCGAATGAATTCGTTTTCTTCTGCACTAGAAATTTTAGCCAAGAAACCGCCCTCATTTGCCGCTGCTGTATTTGCCAACTCCCAATTAAATGGTTCGTTAGATTTGTAGTATTGGCTCCCTTGGAACTCACCCATGAAGCTATATCCATTAATAAAACTTCCTGAGCAGTCATTACCAGTCCCGCCACCACCTGTTGTACAAGTAGTAGAAGCAGTTGGAGTAGCCCACGAAACGTTTATAGAACTTTCATTTGCTGCTATGTTTCGAGTAATATTACTAGGACAATTAATGGTGATGTCTCCTGTATTTACAGACGCTTCTCGCTCTACTGTGATCGTAAATGAACAAGTTTCTCTGTTTCCACAATTATCCGTCGCTTCGTAGGTAATATCATAATTTCCTTCACCAACAACACTAAATTTAGGAGTACCGCCAATTTGATTGATGGAGGTACCATTTGGACAATTGGTAGAAGCAGTCGGATCAGACCAGTTTAACACAACATTGTTTTGCCCTGCTGGTATATCGACCGTTAAGTTACTTGGGCAATTGATAGATAAATCAGTAGTCGTTTGATTAACAATTACATTAAAAGAACACGTTGTTCTATTGCCACAATTATCCGTCGCCTCATAGGTGATCGTATAAGTCCCCGCACCTACTGTACTAAAGTTTGGTGTCCCAGCAATTCGATTTACTTCGGCTCCATTTGGACAACTCGTATTCGCAGTTGGAAGATCCCAACTCACTTGAGTTTGAGTTTGTCCAGCAGGGATTTGAAAAACTCGGTCTGCTGGACAATTTATACTTAAATCCGTGGGGGTATCTGTTACATTGATTGTAAAACTACAGGTTTCTTGATTGCCACAATTATCGCTTGCTTGATAAGTAATAGTATAGTTTCCTGGTGAAAATTGGTTGCCATTGCCATTACCACTCACCTGCGTTACATTAGCACCACCAGAACAATTTGAATTAGCCGTAGCAGGATTCCAAGAAACAGAAGTCGATCCCTGTCCAGCAGGAATTTGTACATTCATGTCACTTGGACAATTCATACTTAAACTGCTACTTGTTCCATTGACTGTGACATTGAAGCTACAAGTCTCTGAATTGCCACAAGCATCTGTAGCAGCGTAAGTTACGGTAGTTGTTCCAATAGAAAAATTACTTCCATTGCTGCCTCCGCCCGTTTGGGAAACGGTTAGGCCATTTCCACCACCTCCACCGTTACTACAAGGCACTTCTAGTACATATTTTTTACTTACAAATTGATTATTTAAATCCCATTCGCCATTCCAAGGATAAAACGTAAAGAAGTCATTATCTCCATTATTATTTAGACCACCAACAAATTTTGTGTAACCAGGCGAACTTCCATCTACCCATCTATAATTTCCTTCTTGCCCATTATCACTTAAACCAATGAATACGATTTCACCATTAACATTTGCTTGCATAAAATCGTTTTCAGCTGCACTATTAATGATAGCTAATCGACCACCATCTCTTTCAGCAGCCGCTTTTGCACCCACCCAGTTTTCGCTATTATTAGAAAGGTAGAATTGACTATTGTCAAATGAGCCCATGTAAGAATAGCCACTTTTAAAAGTAGAAGAACAATCACCTCCACCGCCACTTGACCCACTTGTACAGGTAGTAGTTGCTGTTGGTTCTGCCCAACTTACTGTCACCACATTATCACCTGCTGGCGCATTGACAACAATATCCGATGGACAATTTAGGTTGATATTAGAATTATCTACCGCTTCTTGATTAACCGTCACAGTGAAACTACAATCTTCTTGATTTCCACAGCTATCACTAGCTCTGTAAGTAATCGTATAGGTTCCTTGTGAAAAAGAGCTTCCGTTTTGTGGACCAGCTAACTGAAAATAGTTGGCACCACCACTACAATTAGAAGTAGCATTCGGGTTACTCCATGAAACAGTTGTTTGACTTTGACCCGCAGGAATTTGCACCGTTTGATTACTAGGACAAGAAATATCCAAAGTGAAGGTAGGGTTGCTACCACCCGTTACATTGACGGTTACATCATCAGAGATATAGTAGATTTTACCTTCATTGTTCAATTTTCGATCATCTCGACCTGTAAATCGTAGTACATAAGTTCCATTAGAACCAAAATTTGCAGTTGTATTATAACCATTGGCATTTGAAAAACTAACATTACCTGGACCACTTACTTTTGTCCAAGAAACATTCAAATTGTTTAATCTATCATTGTCATAAAAAATTTCACCATTCAAATTAGCTGAGGTACCGACTGTTTGATCATTTCCTGCATTACCGAAAAAGCCTTTGTTAGTCGCACCAAATTGAAAAGGTGGATTGTTTGCCCCCTCAAAGTGTCTTCTCATAAACTCAAATCGACCATTCCAATATTCATTCGGGTGATCGTGACCACCATCTCTAGAAATCATGAGTACCTTAGACCCTGGCAATTGATTGTGAGAAACAAGTGCAGTAGCAGATGGAACTACCAAATCTCTAAAACCAGTCAATGAGAAAGAAGCACCTTTAAAACGACGAGCATGAAACATTGCGTCGTAATATTTTGTAGCATTAACCGCTGAATTAAAAACACCCGTATTTCCTTGATTGGTATCATCAATAATAGAAAGGTAATAAGGGAATCCCGCAGCTCGGTCATATTTGTAACCCACATGTTGACCCATGGTAGGGTTAGAGTTGATTAACAAACCTACTCTATCATCTATACCAGCTAATAAAATGGATAAACCACCTCCTTGACTAACTCCCATTGCACATACATTTCCATCAAAATCAGACCGAGTTTCTAAATAATCTATTACGTGCATTGCCCCAATCAAACCGTATCTATAATAGAATTCGTCTCTATTGGTATTGTCATCAGGTTTATAAGCATTCGGATCATCTTGATCTACAGACCGATTGTGAATACTCAAAGACACGGCTATCATGCCACCTTTTTCCGCACTTTCTGTATCTGCACCAACCACTGATCGGGAAGTTCCATAGGGAGGCATCGTAATAGATGCAGGGAAGGGTCCTGCTCCTTTTGGTACAGAAACGTAGCCATATATTCTACGGCCTTCAATATTTGAAAGGGAAAACTTATAAGTTGTTTGGTAAGAAGTTTCACTATCGTAGGACATCTGTGGGTCCATCGGCAAACTATTCTTTAAGTTCTTTTGATTTCTCCAAAATGCATCAAAATCGCCTGGTTCTTCCTCCAGAGGACTAATCTCCAATGGAGCAAAAGCGGCAGTTGCCTCTCTAACTACATTATTGAGGTTGACACGACAAATCACCAGACCTGGCTCATCCAATCTGAAAGGAATAGCAGTTGTTTGATTTGCATTAAGGTTAATAGTACCCGACTCTATAATTGGCGCTTGATTATCATAGATAATTTCATAGGTCGCGGTTCCCGTATAGGTTGCTCTAGCTTGAAAAAAGGCAGTTTCGCCAACATTATAAATGGCATCTGCACGATTTACGGAAAGATCTAATTGGGCAGCAAGGGGTAGCATACTGATGGTAAGCAAGATGAGGCATAGGCCCAATCTAACAAGAAGGTTTTGCTTGTTCATTTAAAGTGTCTGTTTTTATCTCCTACAATATCGGGGGGAAGTTAACTATCGCAAAATGTAAATTAATATAGGGGGGGAATAAGGGTATCGAAGGGACATTTAATTTTGCATCGCAATGCAATTTAAGGTATTTTCGGAGAAGGTCAAAGTATTCTAGCCTTTTTCAGGCACATAATCTTTATTTTAATTAAAGATGTCTACCATAGGACTTAAATTTGGCAAATTAATTGTATTGTAAAGGGGCTTTTAATTATAACCATTTTGCTGTGCTGACCATCGCTTTAGGATAATCGAAACCTAATTTACAGCCGTAATTAGTTTGTTCAAACTCAGTCATAGTATCTGGCCTATGGACTTTTTCGATTGGCAATTCGGCTAATTCTGGGCACCAAAGTTTCACATATTCTCCTTGAGGATCATATCGCTTAGCTTGTTTCAAGATATTGAAATAACGATTTTCTCTTGGATCACTGCCGACTCCTGCTATATAATTCCAATTGCCCCAATTACTACAAGGATCATAATCAATTAGAACAGATTCGAAGTAGTCGGCTCCCATTTGCCAATTTACATTTAAATCCTTTACTAGGAAACTAGCCACGTTTTGCCTACCACGGTTAGACATGAAACCCGTCTGTGCCAATTCTCTCATATTGGCATCAATAAAGGGCACGCCTGTTCTTCCTTCTTTCCAAACTTGAAGCAATTGATGGTCATCTTCGCCAATATTAGAGCTATCTCCAATCGTTCCTCCTTTTTGGAAAATGGCATTTCCATGTTTTTTCCCCATTAATCGGAAAAAGTCTCGCCACAATAATTCAAAAAACAACCAGTAAGTAGACTTATTCTTTGTTCGCTGAACCTCATATTTTTTCAGTTCATGATAAATCTGTTTTGGAGATAAACAACCATGAGCTAACCACACAGAAAATTTAGAAGAATAATCTCCTCCTATCAACTCGTTTCTAGTTTCTTTATAATTTGTAATTAAATCACTTTCCCATAGGTAGTAATTTAGTCTTTTCATACCTTTCGTTTCCCCTCCTTTGAAGGCCAAAACAGCTCTGTCATCCTCTTCAATTTCTTCATGTCCAAAATCAGCTAAAGTAGGAATTTCCCCTTCTTCGATGCGAGTCGTCCAAGGTTCGAAATCACCCTTAACTGGGGCAGCTAGAGGTTCTCTAATCTGAATATATTTTTCAACTTCTTTTCTGAAATGAGTAAAAATATCAGGTGTGTGCGTCACTGGAAAGGGTAAATCAGCTGTGTAGTACAACATTTTTCC
The DNA here is from genome assembly GCA_937924145.1 of uncultured Saprospiraceae bacterium. Taxonomy (GTDB): domain Bacteria; phylum Bacteroidota; class Bacteroidia; order Chitinophagales; family Saprospiraceae; genus JAFMDF01. Next base: position 18,703 of record CALDTJ010000147.1, on the reverse strand, counting down.
TCTAGAATATCGAACCTCCTGCCCTACTTCCCACAATTTTTCTTCTAATTTATCTTGCACCGAAACCTCTTCGGATGTTCTCTCTCTATTACAAAAGACCCAAGCACTTTTTACGGCAGTTGCTAACTCTAATAGTTCTTCTTCGGGCTTTCCTACTCTAACCACTAAGTTACTACCTACCGCTTTCAAAGATTTTCGTAAATCTTCGACACTTTCAATAATAAATTTGGCTCGATGCCTTCCCGTTTTGGGTAAACCGAATTTAGTCTTTCCTTTGAAGACTCTCTCATCGAAAACAAAAACTGGGATAACTTCTTCACTTATTCGCAAAGCATCACACAATGCTTCATTGTCATGCAAACGCAAATCTTCTCTGAACCATACTATAACCCGTTTTTTCTTCATAAATATCTGGACTTACTCTTTATCTAGTTTTAACTGCAGTTTTAAACTATAATCAACTCTAATTGTTCTTGCAATAGTACAAAAAGAGCTGGAAAGGAACCTTTTTTGACAAAAGTATGTTCTTAAAATAATATTAACCAATAAAATACTGTTTTTGACCTAAATGAATCATTTTCAATTACATATAGATCCAATCTTACTCGCTAAGGAAGTAAAATTCACGATGAGTACCAGTTCTGGTAATGGTGGGCAAAATGTCAATCGGGTAGCCACAAAAGCGACCTTACATTTCTTAGTTACAGAAAGTGAATTATTTGATGAATTTCAAAAACAAATCATCTCAGAAAAACTAGGTAATAGAATATCTAATGAGGGTTTCTTGGTTGTCGTATGTCAAGACACTAGATCAGCCGAAAAGAATAAGAAAGCTGCTTTGGAAAAATTATTGAACTTATTAAAAGTAGCTTTAACTCCCCAAAAAATTCGTAAAAAACGAAGAGTACCTAGAGCCATCAAAGAAAAAAGACTATCCGACAAAAAACGAAATGCTGAGAAAAAAGAACTCCGAAGAAAGGATTTTTATTAAAAAAGGGTTTCGAAACCGAATCAACACTGAATTTAAATATTTAACGAGTACCCACAAATTCTAAGGTTAGCCCTTCAATCTCCTCCAAATCTGGCACCATTTCTAAATGTACCTTCGCAATTATTGCTTTCATTTTCATTAAAGTATCTGCTACCTCTGTCTGCCGAATAGCCACTTGTACAATGCCAATTTCTCCAAAATCTTGATGTATCATCTCTAATTTATACTTTTTGATAGCATTCATCACTTCACTCATAATACTATAGTCAAAAGTGAATTGGTATATATCTTCTACGACTTTCTCAATGATTTTGCCTTTTTCTAATGCTAAAATGGTCGCTTCTTTATAGGCATTAATCAGTCCTGATGCTCCCAGCAAAGTACCGCCAAAATAGCGAACAACGACTACAAAAACATTCACCAGCCCAAAGCTATCAATTCTACCCAAAATAGGTTTTCCTGCTGTACCCGAAGGTTCGCCATCATCATTGGCTCGAAAGTTATTTCCATCCATTCCAATGCGATAGGCGTAACACCAATGTCTTGCTTTGGGATGTAGCTTTTGTACTTCCATTAAAGCAGCCTGTCGTTCTTCTTCATTGTTAATGGGAAAAGCGTAAGATAAAAATTTACTTCCTCTATCTTTAAATTCTCCTTCGCATGGGCCTGCTAGGGTTTTGTAGGTATCTTTTTTCAAATTTCTGTTTTAGTAGGATGAGTGAGATTTTATCTTTTTACCACGTAACTTTATGGGGCTGAAGTTCAAAGCTAGACGCTGATTACCACATAGACACATAGTGAAACACATAGTAAACATAGTTTTCGAGCGTTAGTTTTGACATTTTCGAGCGTTAGCACTTTGCTAAGTTAGACTTTGACATGGCTTTATTTTTTCAAAGTCTAGCCTGCCCGAATGCTTAGGCGGGCGGGCTTAGAAAAAATGCTAATGCTTGTGTCAACATCTGGCTTAGCAAACTATTTGTTCTATGTGAAAAAACTATGTGTCTATGTGGTAATCCTAATATCGTTTTGAACTTCAACCATAAATCAAAGCAAAACTACTCCATAATACTCAATTTAACATCATCGAGGTTCACAATTCCAGAAGTATTGGGGGCGATTTGGAAAATCAGCTCTATTTGTTGGAGGTCGGAAGGACAATACGGTAGGATTAAATCAAAGGTTTTTTCAGCAGTATTTCCAGTAATTTCCAGCACGTTTCGACTAGAGATAGCGGCAGAAACTTCGGTGGTTTCATTATTGCCTGAGATGGTTCGAATGGCTAATACAATGCCCTCCCCCTGCATATTTTCAGTACTAATTTTAGCACTTAATTTTAGGTCTACTCCTTCGGGTATGACTGGATTATTTAATCTGTAAATCCAATTGGCAGAAGCAGGAGTGTTTAAGATGGATTGAGCGGTCAATTGTAGTCTTTTAGATTGAGAAGCAGGATTAAATAGTACTTTTCTAGAAAAATTATTTAAGAAAGAAGAGTCCGTCAATTCAAACTGTCCGACCATCATTCTGTCTTCCATATCTTCTTCGAAGAAAACAGTTTCTTTGGTTTTAATTTTTCCCCAATCAGGATTAGGAGCAGCCGCATTAAATAATTCATCTAGATAATAGGCTCTTTTACCTAAAGTATATTGGTCATAAAAACTAAAGATATCACAGACATTGCCATCACACATTAAATCTGCAGGTAGCCCATTCGGCAATTTTCGATTTCGGTGTACTTTTCTTAAAATAGCATGTCCTAATTCATGAAAGACTAGACTTTCTCTACCAAATTCGGACTGAATATCCCAACAGAAAAGATTGTTAGAAATTTCAACTCTTCGCATATCTTTGCCACCAAAACTAAAATACCCTAATCCACAAACACCTTCTGCCGTTAGATCTTTAAAAACGACTTCTAAATTGTTGTCTGACACCTCCACATTCCGCATAGCTGCCTCTGCAAAAAAACGATCTACAAATACCTCCAATCCTGGATCTACTAGCTTATTTTTGTCTTTACGACAATTGGTAAAAACTACTAAACCTAAAAACAGATAGAGATAATATTTTTGCATTTGGGTCATTTTAGAGTGGAAAAATCGGAATAATACAAACTATACCAATCAAATCTTGTACTATTTAAGTGCAAAAGCAAGCTAATAGTTGCTTACAAGCCAAAAAAATATTCCATCTTAAAAATTTTATAATGGATCTGTACAAAAAAATAGAAAAAATACCGATTGGAGCATCAGAAATTCAAATAGATGGCAAAAAATATCTAGTCTCTAGAAAAGATTTTAATCAAGGGAAAAGTACAAAAGTTTATGCAGAAGAATTAGGTGGGAGTGATTTTATAAGTTTTAATTTTTATAAAACGGCTAAGGGTGATAGGCTTAAACCTTGTGAAATGCCCGTGCAGAAGGTTTTGGACTTTTTACAGGCTGCTATGGAGATTTATCAAAGATAATTATTTCGAATCTGACTCACACATTTATAATTAATGCAAATCTAGTTGCTGAATTTTCCCCACGAATAAATAAAAGTACAAACCCGCCCGCATGCACAGTCGTGCTGGTTTAAATGTTGACAAATTTATCTTGGATTTTTATGTTTACCCATTTTAACACAGAGTTGGGCATATCGTATAGACACATTCAAAATTGTCAACGTCTGGATCAGTGGAATTTATTTATTCGTGGGGAAATTCGACATCCAATTTTGTCTAAATCAATTACACATTCGTACTCTACCTAGCCCACTCAGGAAAGACGGTCAAATCAATCTCCCATACAATTGGCATTAAAAAATAGGTCAAAAATGTAATAACGATAATTGAAAAAATATTCAGCAGAAAACCTACTTTAATCATATCCCTAATTTCCAGTATACCAGATCCAAAAACAATTGCATTTGGAGCAGTAGCAAAAGGCAACATGAAAGCGCAAGAAGCAGCAATACAAGTCGCCACCATTAAACCATAAGGATGCACATTCAAGGCGACTGCTAATCCTGCTAAGACAGGCATCATCAGGGTACAAGTAGCCATATTTTGGGTTATCTCTGTCAAGAAATTAACCCCTGCTACAATGACTAATAAGATAATCCAATATGGAACAAAATTCAGCAGGCTTAGCTGTTCTCCAATCCAGGTAGTTAAACCTGATTTTTCAAATCCAGCCGCTACGGCAAAAGCCCCTCCAAATAGCAAAAGAATCCCCCAAGGTAATTTTAATGCCGTATCCCAATCCATCAATTGTTGATCTTTGTGATTAGGTGCAGGAATCATAAAAAGCACCAATGCGCCGATCAGTGCGATATGCGTATCATTGAGCGCAGGCAGGAAGGGATTGATTAAATAACGTCGGCTTATCCAAGCAAATGCGACCGTAGAGAAGATGGCTAAAATCCATTTTTCTTCACTGGACATTCGACCTAAATTAGTTAATTGTTCTTTTATAATCGACTCATTACCAGTTATTTTTATTTGATGCAATCGAAATTTATTCCTCGCGATGTGCCACCAACAAACGACCAACAAAATCAGAGAAATGGGCATCCCAAAAAGTAACCATTGGTCAAACGGGACCTCTACCCCATATAGCTCTCTTACCGCTTCGGCAAAGATTAGATTAGTCGGTGTACCCACCAAAGTAGCCATGCCTCCAATAGAAGCGGAAAAAGCAATCGCCATCATCAATGCCTTACCAAATCCCTTTATTTTATCTTGATGTGCTCGTTCCAAATCATCAAATTGTTGGATGACGGAGAAGGCTATTGGAATCATCATCATAGTGGTCGCCGTATTCGAAATCCACATAGACAAAAAGCCTGTTGCAATGATAAATCCACCTAAAATTTGCTCTAGATTGGTCCCAACTTTAGAAATAATAGTTAGGGCAATTCGCTTGTGCAAATTCCATTTTTCCATCGCCAGTGCAAGGATAAAACCACCAATAAAAAGGTAAATAATCGGCTTGGCAAACGGTGCAACTACCTCATTCATGGACATGATCCCCATCAATGGATATAGAATCATTGGTAGCAAAGATGCCACAGGAATAGGCACTGCTTCTGTGACCCACCAAAGTGCTATCCAAACGGTACTAATGAGGACTAGATAAGCAGGCTCGGGAATGCCTGCGGGTGAACCAATAAATAAGCCTATAAAAAATAAGGCAGGGCCTAAGAGGAGAAATATTTTCTTGGAGTTTTTCATTTTATCGGTAGATGACTCAGACGGTTAATCAGTATTTTACTTTACCCTCATTTAAAAATGAGTAAAGGATTACATGATAAAATGAGTAAATAAGGGGTAATCGTCCAAAATTAGGTATATCTTCTCCAATTTTCCGCACCATTTAACCATTTATTCATTTTCCCATATACTCATTCTCTCAAAAAGATTTTTCGTAGGGATAGTATCAGAAATTAATACTAATCAGTGTGATAATACCATTATTCAATCCATTTTTTAGCATCAAACAGCATCAATTTCCCCCTCATAATACGAGATTTTTCTGTACTAATTAAAAATTGTCCATTTTTCCAAAAGGCAATACCCTCTGATTGGGCGATAACGGGCATATTGATTCGCCTACTTTTTCCACTGAAAAAATCTCTATTCGGGTAATCCCAAAACAGCCAAACGAAAGGGCCAAAATTGCCAACTGATGGGTCTAAATTATATCCCAATAAAGCCAACACCTTATTTTCTGGGTCAAACGCAGCCCCTGTTACCATCCCTTTGGTATCAAAACGATCTTTTAAATTTAGCTGCTGACTTTTCAAATTATTAGCAGCTGTATAAAAACGGCAATGTTTATCTAAATGATTTTTAGAAAAAATATACAAACTATCCTCAAATGCTAAAATCGCCTCACAATCAAAATTGTGCTTATAGGCTTGAGGTTTATAATCTGTCCTATCAGGGTAGGCAATATCCATTTTAAAAGTGGCGGCAGCATCTGAGCCATCTAATAAATCCAACTTTGCTGTTTTATAAATCGCTAAATCTCTTCTTTTTCCAGCATTATTCCCCATATCACTGACGTAGATAAATTGACTATCTTGTGCAATATCTTCCCAATCTCTTGCGGTAGCATCTTCGAAATCTACTGTGCTTAAAATCTCACCAGACTCAATCGACATTTCATAAACGGTTGGTCCATCTCCACTATCATTATGCGTCCATATTTTATCGTTCAAAACGATGATCCCTGAACTTTCGTCTACCTCCGAAGGAATAGATTGGATGATCTGAACAGTCGTATCAATAGGGAAATTATAGTAAGACTCTGGTAATTCTCCACTCATACGGCGACACGAAATAGTTACTAAACTCAAAAATAAAATACCTATTAAAATATTGGCAATCAGATTCTTAAACATTTAAATAAAATTGTGAGTATTCGGAATAAAAGGAACTGGCTTTAAAATTTCCAAAGATAGGGGGGATTTTGTAGATTGGGCTTTATTTAGATTATTATTTTTAGAAATGGCAAAACTGAAAATTCCTTTAGGCATCAAAAAAGTTGCGGCAATGTGTGTCCTAAAAAATGAGCAGCAATTCTTATTACTTAAGCGAGCAAATGAACCCAATAAAGGAATGTATGTCCCTGTTGGCGGAAAATTAGACCCATTTGAAAGTGCATACAAAGCGGTCCTCAGAGAAACCCAAGAAGAGACAGGAATTGCCTTAGAAAGTGCTAAATTTTGTGGTACACTGATAGAAACCTCGCCAGTAAAATATAACTGGATTAGCTATATCTACTTAGCTGAAATCGACTACCAACCAGCACCCTACTGCGACGAAGGCATCTTAGAGTGGGTGGCAATTGATGATTTACTAAAAGTGCCAACACCACCGACAGATTGGTGGATATACAAATACATTCTTGCCAATCAACCTTTTGCTTTTAGTGCAGAATTTGATGCGGAGTTGAATATGGTGGAAATGGTGGAAGAGATTAAAGGGAAGGTGGTTGCGAGTTGCTAGTTGCCGCTCTAAACCAGCAAATAGTGCTTTGTAAACAAAATTTAGGTGGTTAATTTTTCCTATAAACCACGAAGTGATTGAACACGAATAGCCCCGAAACTTGTCCCGTATTTTAATCGGGATGAAATTCGGGGACAAGAAATAATTAAGTCCTCTTCACAATCACGAAGTGGTTGAATAAGAGGAAGTTAAGTTCAACCACTCCGTGGTTGTTGGGGCGTAAAATATTTTATGTCCCCGAATTTCATTCGGGGCTATTCGGATTAAATCCCTTCAGGATTTTTAATCAAAACTATGTTTACAAAGCACTAGCAACTACGGAATCTTGTCAATCAATATATCAATTGCTCCATCTAGTTGAATAGCTAGTTGGATAGATTCATCGTGTAAAAGCGCATTATTCAGTTTCAAAGACTTAACGGTTCCTTTTAGATTTACGCCATCTTGAATTTGATAGTCTTCGATTTGCGTCTTAATCATATTTTCTACCGTCTGAACATCTTCATCTAAATTATAGACTAAACTGCCTGCTAGTTGGTTCGTAAATAGACCACTAAGTACCCATTTAGCAGAATTCAATAAGAAATTTTTAGTGTCTAGACTAAATTTAATATCTTTAAAAACTAACTGATTTTCCGCTTGCTCGTAAGAAGGAGCGCCTTTCAATGACAACCATCCATCATAAGCACCGCTTGCTTTTAATTCGATGGTCATTTCCGCTCCTTTTTTGCTTAGCTTGAGGTCTTCGATAATTAGTTTATTCTTTCCAAAACCGTATTCTTCCCCTTTGAAATTTTTCAAGATCACCTTTTCAATTTCGGCGTAGGGTACTTCAGAAAGGAGGTTTAATTTAAAACCATTCACTCCATTAAAATCTTGTAATTGCAGCGGTAGCAATCCCGTATTCTTAACGAAATTAGTATCCGTTCCAATTCCGACTTGGGTGCTTCCTTGTACAAAAATGGTACTCTGAATATGGTCTTTCTCTAAAATAAAGGGAGATAGAGCTATGCCTGTTGGGGTGAATTTAAAACTAGCATCATATTCTTTTAGAAAAAGAATAGGGTTTTGAGCAAGGTTCCAACCAATTTCTGCAAACTTTTTTAAATCAAAGCTTTCATTCACCTGCTTATCAATCGTATCCGTCAATTTTTTTGAACTGGTCCGAATGACTCTTTCGGCAATTGCAGTAACTGGAATTTGAAAGCCCAACACATTCGCTTTAGGCTCTTTTATCCACTTATAATCAAGCAATCGGGTTGCCGTATTAATGTCCCAATTAGTGGCTAGCGTGTACTTCGTTTCGAAATCCAACACAATATCTCCTTCCGCAGCTACATCCGTCAACAGCATTTCTTTCTTTACAAAAATGTGTAAGGGGACTCTGTAAAGTATGGTATTTTCACCCAAGTCCAATCGGATATCATCTACTTTTTCAACCTTAATCTGGAGTTTATCTTCGGTTATATTGTTATCAAAAATATTTCCATCTATCCGCTCATTGATTGTTTGCTCTAAGCTGGATTTGTTGACAGCAATAGGGACTAGAAAATTTGATAATAGTTTTTTGTCTTCCGTTTTAGCCACATCTTTCATCAATAATAGATTTAGTGTAGGTGACTTTATTCACCTAAAATTATTCTAAGGCGATTAAAATCACCTGAACTTGGGCCAAAACTAAACAATTAACCTAAAAGGTACAGATAAAAGAGATTCATTTTCGACAAAAAGAGTTATTCTAAAGATAAGGTTGGTTCAAAACGACGCATTCATTCGGAACAAAATCAAAAGTATAATCCAGCTCATTTAGGACAAATAGAAAGTTTAAATATTGACAATTCCTGCGAAATATATGTTAAATATCTAACTAACTCATTTAAAAGACATTAGCTGACAAAACATTTTTAGAGGATGCCCCGTAAACAGTTTACAAATAAATAAAGAAAGAAATATTTATTCTTGTATTTTATTTTAGTAGCGTAATTGCTGCTTTATTTCCTTTCTTTACAACAACTAAAATTTTAGACTTTTTTTGTAGAATAAAGTATTTATTAAAGATTATTAGGAATTTTTTCGTATGGGATACATAAAGCAATTTTTCTTGTGATTTGCGAAAAAATAAAATGTGTCGCCATATACGACTTTTTTCCTAATTATCTTTATTAAAAAACAAATTAGTCGAAACAAACATTCTTGAGCCAACTTAAACAGTGTTTGCAACTAGAATTTAGATTCAAGTCTATCTATAATAATTCTAGCCAAAACTTTACACTAAAAAAATAGGCGACTATAAGATGAGTAGAACTCATTCTATTTTAACGTCTGACTTGATTTAACAAGAAAATTGGTGCGGCTTTGAAAAAGAATTATATACTATGCTACCTTGGCAGTTTGATATTGCTGCTTTGTTGGACTCCTCTCCATACACAAGATATACACTTCTCTCAATACTGGAATACCCCCATTGATATTAACCCAGCACTAGCTGGAGTATCGAAAGAAGATGTTCGGGTCTTTGGTGCGTACAAAAATCAGTGGGCATCTGTTCCTGTCGGTTACACTACCTTCTCTGCTGCAATGGATACCAAATGGACACCCAAAGGGTCAAGAAATGGTCATTTTGGATTTGGTTTGTTGCTCAATCATGATGAAGCAGGAGATTCAGATTGGTCTTTGACCGATTTTAGTGGATTGGTTTCCTATACCCAACAATTAGGAAAAGGCATTTTTGCCAGTGTGGGTGGACGGATTGGAGTCGGACATAGATCTTTCAAATTACAAAATTTAACTTTCGACAATCAGTATAATGGGGAATTTTTCGACCCTACGATTGCTCCTAGCGAAAATTTCACCAACACAGGCACAACCTTTTTCGACTCAGGTATTGGTCTAAATATTCACCTACAAAAGAATGATTTACGCACCAAGTTAGACTTTGGAATTGGCATACACCACCTAAACACTCCCTCTCAGAATTTTTACGCAAATAGTACCATTGATATCCCTGTTAGAAAAGATTTTTATGCAATGGGCGTCCTAAAAATAACCCAACAATTTGATATTCTAGCGAACGGCCTGTTCCGTTTTCAAGATAGATTTCAAGAAATTGTGTTAGGCACTGCCCTCAGAATACATTTAAATACAACAAAAACGAAAGAATTAGCCCTTGATTTAGGTGCAAACCTAAGGACAGGAGATGCAGTATTGCCTTACATTGGTTTACTATATCACGAATGGCGATTTGGATTTACTTATGATATAAATACCTCTCCGTTTTCTTCGGCAACCAGTAATAATGGTGGGCCAGAATTAACGGCTATTTATACCATTACTAAACCCAAGGCATCGGCACGGAAAATTTGTCCTTTATTCTAACAAGATATGCTAATCTTGTAATAATAGTCGTTTACTTCAAAGAATTATGTTAAAGAAAGGGAAAAATTAAGAACTATGACGAAACGAATTTTACTCATCTTAGTCTTAGCAAGTTGCTTTTGGAGCAGCTATGCGCAAACTTGGAATCAATACAAAAAAGAAGCAAAAAGAGCCTTTACTAATGAAGAGTATGGTGAAGCTTTGTATTATCTAGATACTCTACAAAAAATAGATAGTGCAAAGTTTGATTTATATTTTCTACAGGCCCAATCAGCTCAACTTTATAACGCTTTTGAACTAGCCGAAAAAAGCTACCAAAAGGTGCTAGCCTCTAAAAAAACAGATCTTTATCCAAAAGCCACACTAGGTCTTGCTACTGTGCAAAAAATGCAGGGAAAATATGATGAAGCCATTGGAGGATTTAATGATTATCTAGTCTTGAATCCAGATACTGCTCATGTAGACAATAAAGAAGCTAGAGCGCAAATAGAAGCGTGTAAATGGGCCATCGAAAAGGTCAAAGTCAACGATAAAGACTTAGAAATCAGCCAATTAAGTGCAGCAGTAAATACCGACTTTTCTGACTTTGCTCCTTATTATCACAACGGTAAACTGCTCTTCTCTTCCCTACGATTTACTCCTCAAGGCAAAAAGGCGGATAATACCAAAAGGTATTCTAAGGTACTCCAACTACCTGATGGGACTGATGAAGCGGAAATATTTGATTTGGGAACTGGAAACGAGGAGTTGCACACTGCGCATGCAACCTACAATAAGGCGGGCGATCAACTCTTTTTCAATATCTGCGAGTACACCGAAGGTAATATTATTCAATGCAAAATTTATACTAGAAAACTCGAAGGTGGAAAATGGGGTAAGCCAAAATTACTCCCTGCAACTATCAATACAGAAAATACGAATGTGTCTCAGCCAAATGTGGGGTACAATGAAAAAGTTGGTAAGGAGATGTTGTTTTTTACCACAAATAGAACTGGTGGAAAAGGTGGAAAAGATATTTGGATGGCCTATCTAGATAAAATGGGTCAACCAGGAAACCCAACCAACTTAACGGATGTCAATTCAACAGGTGATGAATTTTCGCCTTTCTTTCATAATTACACACAAACCCTTTATTTCAGTTCGGATGGACAGAAAAGTTTAGGTGGGTTCGATATTTATAAATCTGCTTTGGTCAATGGAAAATATCAAGAAATTATCCATACGGGTTTTCCTTTGAATAGTAGTTATAACGATGTTTATTTCTCTTTAAACCATATCGGAAGTGAGGGATATGTAGTGTCCAATAGAGAAGGAACGCTGTTTTTAGACAAACAAATATCCGCTTGTTGTAACGATATTTTCAAAACAGAATTCAATTCCTATTTATTAGATCTAAATGTCTTAACCTATTTAAAAACGGATGGAGAAGAGGTAGAGTTGAAAGATGTCAAAGTAACCGTTTATGAAATATTTGATGAGACAAAAGAATCCATTCCACACAAATTAGAACCAGTTGGAAACAGTCATTTTTTCAGGATAAAAAGTAATAAAAAATACAGAGTTGTAGCCGAAAAAGATAACTATTTTCCAACAGAAGTAGACTTTGAAACTAAAGAACCTTTGGACGGAGATGTGTTCTTACAAAAAGTATATTTGGAGCCACTTAGACTTAACGTGCTAACGTTCACTGACGAACCGCCAAAAGCCGTCTTAACCGACGTAAATGTGCGTTTATTTGAAGTAGATAAAGACGGAAAAGAAAAGAGAATCAAACCGCTTTTTGCACCAGATAAGAACAGTCATTATTTTCCGTTATTGTCGAATAGGAACTATAAAATTTATGCTGAAAAAGACGCTTACGACAAAGTAGTTACTGAATTTAACACCTCCGTTTGGACGAGCAAGATAGCTACCCTAACGAAAGAGATAATTCTTCCGAATTCTGCGGTAGATTTAGTTATCAAACAGTTGAAACCTTTTTCTTTATATTTTGATAATGATAGTCCAAATCCAAAATCCTTAGATACAACTACTACGCTTACATTTTCAGAAACTATTACTGCTTATAAGCGGCAAAAAGAACCATTCAAAGAAGCCTATACGGTTGGATTATCTGGCAGTGAAAAATTAGAAGCGGAAGCAGCCGTTGAGAAGTTTTTTGGTGAAGAAATAGATTCTACTTATAAAGAATTTTTAAAGTTTACCGATGCTATTTTAAAGAGATTAGAATTCGGTAGAGGTATTACTGTAAAGGTCCAAGCCTATGCGAGTCCTTTGGCTAGTGATGATTATAATTTGAGGTTAACCAAAAGAAGAATCAGCAGTATGCTCAACTTTTATCGTACCTATAAAAATAATGCGATGAGAAAATATGTAGACTCTGGCCTACTAAATATTGTACTGATTTCTCATGGCGAATCACAAGCCCCAAAAGGAATCAGTGATAGTCCAACTGATCGAAAAAATTCGGTGTATAGTTTGGACGCATCTAGACAAAGAAAAGTGGTCATCGTAGAGGTGAATTCCAAGAAGACTAAAAAGAAACCTAAAATAACGACTGCATCATCGACCAATGATGAATAAATCACTGTAACCAGTGGATAATTTATTCAAGACTAAGAACACATGAGTCATACACTGTTAAGAAACACTATTCTATCCCTCTTTTTTGTAATCGTAGGGACGCAATCTGGCTTTGCCACTCATATTATAGGTGGTGAAATAAACTATAAATGCCTCGGTGACGATCAATACCAGATCTCTCTCACCGTTTATCGAGATTGCTTCTTAGGAGAAGCCCCGCTAGACGACACGGCGTATGTAGCCGCCTTTAATATAGAAGGCGAATTGGTAACTACTTTACCCATCCTTTTAGGGCAAATTGATACGATTACCCAAGTAGAAGCCTGTCTATTAATCCCTCCAAATATTTGCGTAGAAACGACCACTTATGTAGATACGATTACACTAGTCAACAGACCAGGCGGATATAGAATTGTGTACCAAAGATGCTGTAGAAATGGGACTATTTTAAATATTGTAGACCCGCTCAATACAGGTGCGACCTACGATATTACTTTAACAGAAGAGGCGATGAGTTCCTGCAATTCTAGCCCAGTATTAAGCGAATGGCCGCCAACTTTTGTTTGTGTAAATCGACCTTTAGTTTTCAATAGTAAGGCAACTGATATTGATGGCGACTCTATTGCTTATCGCCTTTGTGCCCCCTTAAAAGGAGGGACTTCTATAGATAATCCAAGGCCAAGACCTGCCATGCCTCCACCATATAATACTGTAATTTGGAACAGTCCGACCTACAATTTGGATAATTTATTAGGTGGTATTCCCTTAAAAATTGATCCAATCACTGGTACTTTGACGGGAACACCCAATCTAATTGGACAATTCGTTGTAGGAGTTTGTGTGGATGAATTTAGAAATGGGCAACTCATTTCCTCTACTCGTAGAGATTTTCAGTACAATGTCATTCCTTGCGAAGATGTGGTGGCTAAATTCGAAATACCAGCATCTCAATGTGATGACTTAACGGTCTATCCAAAAAATCAAACAGAGGGAGAACCAGAAGGGTTTGAATGGAAATTCTTAAATGACGGGGGTAAACAATTGGGTAATTCAATGGACAAAGATCCTGTTTTTACCTTTCCAGATACAGGCGTTTATACCATTAGACTAATCGTCAATCCAAATAGTATTTGTGCGGATTCAAGCGATCAATCTATCTTACTAAGACCAAATACTTTGATGCCTGATTTTCAATATGACATTTTAGGTTGTGCGGATAGTTTAGAGTTACAATTTTCCAATAATTCCACCATCACCTCAGGCGAGATAGATGTTTGGTCATGGAATTTTGACGGGGAAATAGACCAATTTATTAGTCTAGAAGAGAATCCTTTGATAACTATTTTGACTAGCCAAAAATTAACGGTTAGTCTTGAAATAAGTACAGCTGATGGATGTGTGGCACAAAAAGAAATTGAGTTAGACGCGAATATCATACCTGATAGTTTCTCTGTTTCCACTTTTGATACCCTTATTGTATGCAAAGGCGATTCTATTGAATTGAATCCTATTTTTAATCCAGAATTGACCTATTCGTGGTCGCCTGCTGACGGGTTGAACGATGCAACTGCGCCCAATCCAAAAGCATTTCCAGATCAATCCACTGCGTATGTGGTGATGATTCGAGACAGTGCTTCTAGTTGTGAACTGCGAAAGACGGTATTTTTAGAAGTGATTGATTTTGACAATTCCTTTGATTTCACGATAGACACCTTAAGTTGTGGAGATAGCGTTCGATTGCAATTAATTCCTGATCCATCCTACGATTTGAGCCAAGTAGATTTAGTTTGGGAAGTTGAACGTGCTGGAAATACCAATATTTTCAGTAATCGTACCCCAATTTTTGATATTACTAATTCGGATACCATTAGCATTACAGGAACAGTTTCAGATAATTTTGGGTGTTCAAAAGTAGTCACGAAGCAGGTGAAATTTGAGTTTGTAACCGCTGATATTTTAACGGAATACCGCTTTTGTCGAGGAGATTCCGTTCAATTAAACATTGATTTCGATCCTAACTTGACTTATAGCTGGTCTCCAAGGGAATTATTTATAAATCCAGATTTACCAAACCCTACAATTTCGCCAGAAGCAAATACCAATGTAAGTGTTTCTATCAGCAATCAAACCAGTTCTTGCCCGATAGAAAGAACAGTAACAATCAATGTACTAAACAGCATTGAATTGGCTGATTTTCAGTTTAGAGTCAATGGTTGTTCAGATTCGTTGACCTTAGAAATTACGGAGGTAATCACCCAACCAGCAGGTTTTATCAACGAAATATCTTGGGTCTTAAATGGAGATATTGAACAACAAAATTCAGTCGAATTAACCCCTACTTTTATTCTAAAAAATAGTCAATTCGTTGAATTAGAAATGACGATAAACCCAAATAGTGCTTGTCCAAAAACGACCACTAAATCATTTAGAGTCAACATATTAGAAGATTTAGACTTAGCCGACACTTTGGTAATTTGTCAAGGAGAAAGTGTTGCCTTAAATCCTGAGTCTAAGTTTCCTGCATACGTTTACGATTGGTCGCCAACTGTTGCTTTGGATGATGCAAATGCGGTCAATCCATTAGCTCAACCAGATCAAACGACTACTTTCAAAGTCTCCTACACCGATAGCACTCAGTTATGCACCTTAGAAGATGCCATCACTGTTTTGGTAAGAGATACCTTACCTCCAATCGACGCTACTATAAAAATTGCCTGCGATGGACAAACGGTACAGATTACGCCGAATTCTAATGGTTTAATCCGTTATGATTTTGGTGATAATTCCTTAGATGTTATTACCGCAACGGATAGTTTTATCACGCATAATTATAAGTCAGTTGATAATTTTTCTTTAAAAATGAGTTATGTGGCAGCTAATATTTGCCCTGATTCCATTACTAAAACCATTAATTTACCAACAGATAATATTGTCCCTGATTTTGAATGGAATGTAGAAGCCTGTAATAATAATATAGCAGACTTAGAATTTATTGATTTAACAAAATCACCTTTAGGTAAAATCACCCAACGAGATTGGATATTGAGCAATGGGATGAGTTCCAACGAAGAAGAACCAGTTTTTGAAATTGAAACACCTGATGCCTTTACAGCAACATTAATCGTCACACTAGATAATGATGAAACCTGTAAGGATAGTATTCAAATGAGTATTCCTCCATTAATTATTGAAGAGACAATAGCCGATACCTTAATCGACTGTAATGGCACGACCATTAATTTAAATCCTACTTTCAATACCAACTACACTTATTTGTGGACGCCAAAAGAAGGCTTGGATAACGCCAATTCACCAAACCCTGCAATTCAGGTAACTACTGCTCAACAATATAAAGTCCAGATTTCAAATGAATACGAATGTATCGTCATGGATAGCGTCTTTACGGATGCAGCTCCAACTATCGAGATTACGAGCCTAGAAATCCCTGTACTTTGTGAGGAAATGGAAGTTGTTTTAATGGCAGAAAGTGAACAAACAGATCAACTCGTTTGGACGAATGAAAACGGCGACACCTTAGGCTTTGAACCAGAACTCCTAGTAAATATTGATGCCACACAACGTTTTACAGCGACTTTTACCGATGTATACAATTGTCAAGCAAAAGAAACACTTGCAGTTGACTATCAGCCTGTTAAATTAGAATACGAATCTGAACAACCGATTTGTGAAGGGGAAAGTGGCCGATTAATTATCAATAATTTAGATCCACAAAATGACTTAAAATTTGACTGGTCTAATCAGTTTGATATTATCAACGGAGGAGAAAGTATCAGCCCAGAAGTCCAACCAGAAGAATCGACCTCTTTCACATTTATTGCAGGCAATGGGGCAGGTTGTAAAGCGGAAGGCGAAATATTTGTAGATATATTACCGCTACCAGAAGTAATGGCAACTGCCAATCCATCTCTAATTTTTGAAGGCGAAACCAGTCAATTAAATGTGACCGCACAACCCAATTATTTATACGATTGGACACCTACCAATAGCTTAGACAATCCATCAGTAAGCGATCCTACTGCTAGTCCAACTGCTACAACTGATTATCAGGTGGAAGTAACGGATGAAAATGGCTGTAAAAATCAAACGACCGTCACGGTAAATCTTCGAGAAGGTATTTGTGATTTTCCCTATATTTTTGTACCAAGTGGTTTTACACCAAATGGTGACGGAGAAAACGATCAACTTTTTGTCAGAGGTAGTTTCATTGATGAATTGACCTTTATCGTCTACGATCGTTGGGGTGATAAGGTATTCGAGACAACCAACCAAGACATCGGCTGGGACGGGACCAAAGACGGTAAGGAATTGCCTTCAGGCGTTTTCGGTTACTTTTTAAACGCCAAATGTAAGAATGGAGAGACCTATTCTCGACAAGGAAATGTGACTTTGGTAAGATAACCCCAGCAGGCGATGCTTTGAAAGCATCTCCTGCTTTAAAAAAAGCACTTGTAACTATTCACCAACTAGATTCACCACTCATTTTTTCTACCATATATATTTAAGTTCATTTAGAACACGACTTAAATGCACTTAAATATCTAAATGGTAAAATAAAGTCTAATTAGTTTTGTTACTGAATAGTTACAAAGAATTAAAGAAAAAGGTGCTATTAAAGCACCGATTTCTGTTAGGATCTCAAATAAGAATCACCATTAATATCCAAAATAGCTCCAGTCATAAATTCAGCTCCTTCACTTGCCAAAAATAAAATACCGTGAGCAACTTCTTCTGGTTTGGCGACTCTCCCTACTGGACTTTGATTTCTAATATTATCTCCGTCTGGACCTGCTAAGACCTCTTTAGCCATATCCGTTTCTACAAATCCAGGAGCAATAGTGCCAACAAAAATATTATAAGGGGCGAGTGATTGCGCCAAAGACTGCCCCATCGCATTCATACCTGCCTTACTAGCACCGTAAGCGGGCTGTAAGGGTTCTCCTCGAAATGCCCCCCTAGAAGAGACGTTCACTATCCGTCCCCCACCCTGTTTCATCATTTGCTGAGCCGAACAATACATTACATTAGATGCTCCAATTAAGTTAATATCAATCGTTCGTTTCCATTCTTTTTGCCAAGTTTCGTAATCTACTTGGTCAATCGGATGATATTCAAAAATGCCTGCATTGTTCACGACGATATCAAGTCTCCCAAAATGCTCCGCGACCTCTTTGACCATTGCAGCAATTTCAGTAGGATCGGCTACATCTGCTTTGACCAAAATATGACCATCTCCTGCTAATTGCTCCAAAGTATCAGCCGCAGCTGCAAGATTTGCTCGGTAGTTAATAGCTACTTTAGCTCCTTTTTTTGCAAATGCTTTAGCCGTGGCACTTCCTATGCCCCTCGATCCACCAGTAATTAGGACAACTTTATTATCAAATCTCATTGTAAATAGTTTGCTTAGTAGTTATAATTAACAGGCACAAAATAAATAAAAATTCTAACTATTCAGCACCATAATTAATTAGACTTAATCTTTTACCACTTAGATATTTGAGTGTACTTAGGCAAAGTAAAATAATTAATTAGCCATTTATGAGTTCATCTTTTTCGCCTAGCATCCCATCCGCAAGCGGGTCACAAACAGCGTTTGTTCTTGTTGAAAATGCTCGCCATAGCGATGCTATGTCTGTAAGCCTCCCATCCCTTCGGGTTCAAAAGCTTACACTTTTTCATGCCTAGTCTAGGAAAAAAATATTTTCTCAAAATGACCACTTTATTAATTTATTTTGCCT
>CALDTJ010000146.1 GCA_937924145.1 uncultured Saprospiraceae bacterium | reverse complement strand
ATATAAAGCGTATAACTACCCGTGATATAGTAACACTCCACCACCTCTGGAATACGCTTTAACTCTTCGATCACTTCATCGGATTTAGCATCTTCTTTTAATACTAACCCTGTAAATGCGCCCCAGTCAAAGCCTAATTTTTTTTCATCCAAAATCACAGTCGTCCCCTTTAATATCTCCAATTCTTTCATCCGCATCACTCTTTGGTGGACCATTGTATTGGATATGCCTAAATCTGTGGCAATTTGGGAGAATGGCTTTTTACCATCTTTTTCTAATGCTTTGAGGATTCTTTTGTCGAAAGGATCTAAATGTTCTTGTGGCATTAATCGCTTTTTTAATGAGCGCAATAGATTTAAAATTGACTTAAAAATACCGAAAAAAAATCAAATATCTTTTAATGCTTCTTTTTTCTGTTAAAAAAATGGAACTACGGTGAAAAGTATGGGTAATTCGAAGATTGCACAACTCTGAGAGTTGTGTTACGTTTGAGTCGAATAAGTAATACAATTCTCTGAGTTGTGCCAATTGTATACTAAGCTGTAAACCTACACTTTTCACCGTAGTGCCTTTATTTTGGATTCTAAAATATTAATTATCTCACTACTTAGGTTTGCTGAATTCATTTTTCTACTTTTACTCCCTTTGTATGTAGATCAATATCTTTAATTGAGCATTTAATAATAGTCGATTATCCTTTTAAAAAAAAATTATGCCTTCTCCGCAATCTGGTCCGCTTGAAAAAATAGGTTGGAAGACCGCCGCTGCTATCGTCATTTCCAATATGATTGGGACAGGTGTTTTTACTAGTTTGGGGTTTCAAGTTGCTGATATTCAGAATACTTGGAGTATTATTTTGCTATGGTTTATTGGTGGTATGCTTGGTCTAATTGGTGCTTTTACCTACGCAGAACTAGGTACACACTTCAAAGAATCTGGTGGAGATTACATCTACTTATCTCGAATTTTCCACCCATTTGCGGGTTATTTATATGCTTGGATCTCATTGACCGTCGGTTTTTCTGCCCCTATTGCGATTTCTGCTTTGGCGATGACCAGTTATTTAAGCCCTATCAATCCTACTATTTTTACAGATTGGTTTGGAATTAGCGTGATTCTTCTAGTAACCGCTATTCACTCTATTAGTGTCGGGCAAAGTGGAAAATTTCAACAATATTCTACTATTCTAAAAATAGGATTTGTCTTTGTATTAATTGCCTTAGGTTTCTATTATGTACCGGTTGAGAATACAGCCATCAACTTTACGAACACTTGGCAAGAAGAATTGCTCTTACCTGGCTTTGCAGTCTCACTCATTTATGTCTCTTATGCCTATACGGGTTGGAATTCAGCGGCGTACATCACCGATGAAATAGAAGATCCTAATAAAAATTTACCCAAAGCTTTAATCCCTGCGACGATCTTTGTCATGGTCGTTTATATCCTTTTACAAGTCGTCTTTTTACGGCATGCCTCTGTCGGAGAATTAGCCAATAATGTAGAAGTGGCGATGATTTCGTTCTCGAATGTCCTCGGAGAAAACGGTGGTTTTTGGGTCAGTGTTTTTATTGGTATTCAGCTATTAGCAACTATCAGTGGCTATCTCTGGGTTGGTTCTAGAATCTCCTATGCCATGGCGACTGAGAATCCACTATGGAAAGTAATAGCCTGCAAAAATAAGAATGGTATTCCCGTTCGTGCTTTATGGTTACAAGGAATTATTGCCATCATTTTAACCTTAACGGGTACTTTTGAACAGGTGATGCTTTATGCTAGTTTTGCGCTGCAATTAATGGGAACACTTACGGTTGCCTCTCTGCTTTGGTTGAAAAGATCGGAAGGCTTATATCATAGTCCTGGTAGACCTTGGTTGCAATATATTTATATCCTTTTTAGTCTTGGAGTTCTAGGTTTTATGTTGAAAGAACAGCCTTACGAAAGTATGATTGGGATTGGTTTTGTAGTGGTTGGGGGAATTACTTACTTTTTGCAGCCTTCTAAAAATAAGTAAGAGACTGAATATTAAAATTCAATTAATAACCAGTTGATCCTTTTCCGAATAGTTTATAGCAATCTTTACACTATTGCAGAGTCGCTATAAATTGGCTAAGACTATCATCTTTGGATAAATTCAATTTCTTTTTGATCCGATACCGAGCCACCTCAACCGTTTTAGGAGCTACATGTAGCATATCAGCTACTTCTTTGTTGTTGAGACCAAGCTTTATATATGTACAATGTCGGATTTCATTATTAGTTAACCCTCCTTCTCTACTCATCAATTCCGATAAGAAATGTGGATGTATTTCTTGAAAATAGACATTGAACGTTTCCCACCCATCTTCGATATTGATGACATTATTTAATTTCGAAATGACTTTCGTCAATTTTAGTTTTGTGGTATTATTCGAATTAGCGTAAATATTTTTCAACTCAGACTGAATACTCTCTAAATCAGCATTCCGCTTGGAAATCTGCATCATTTTAGTAGCTAACTCTTTCTTCTTTGATGCTAACGATTCGTTCAATGCTTGCTTTTCATACGTATTTTTTTCGTGTGTATTCTCTAGGCTTTTTATTTTTTGTTGAGTTTCTAAAAATCGAAGATTTTCACTTTGCTTCAATTGCGTAACATCTTCCATCACCATTAAGTATTCTGGCTCTTTTTTCTTAAAACCAATATTTACCGTTTGGACTTGATAAGCTTTTTCGCTGTCTGAACAGGTCCAGTTAAAAGAAATATTCTCTTGCTTACTCAAATCTTGTTTAAGCCGCTTTAGGTCCTCTTGTGAAAAGCCTAATAATTGAAAAATATTAGTACTCGGATATTCAGGTTTGGCTTTAAGGCAATTCTTAAAATTGTCATTAGAATAAGTAATCAAAAAATTGTCATTGAATCTCGCTACCCCCTCTGGAAAATTATCAGTTATAAATTTTAATTCATCAGCAATGACTTTTACTTCTTTATTTTTCTGGGTAAGATTGTTATTAACTTCCTCCAATTGGCTATTAAGCTGTTTTCTTGTAGCTGAAGACCTGAAATAGACAAAAACAAGAGTTAATAGTATTTCTATGCAGAGTACCCCCAGTAAACCAGCTAATCTATGACGTTGAATAATGGTTTCATTGATACTTTCCTTTTCTTTTAATGCTTTGTTCTCACTCTCTCTTTTTTTGAGCTTATGACTATCTTCTATCCCCCTTAAAGCAACACTATAATCATCGGATTTTGAACTATCTTTAAGCTTGTTAGCTAGTTCAAAATAAGCTAACGCCTGTTTTGAATCTCCTTTCTTATTATAATAATTATACAACCTATTGGAAATCTTGGTTAAATTCTTTTTATCATTTATTTCTTCAAATTGAACTTTAGCAGCTAGCCATAAAGTTGCTGCATCTTCAAACTTTTCCAATTGATAGAGATTGTCCCCTTTTCTCATTTGTGCAAAGGGTAACCAGTGTTTAATCCCACCCTGCCCTTGAGTTTTTGAAATGATAGCATCCAAAAAAACGTTGGCGTCTTCGGGGGCATCTTTTTTAGTGTGGTAGGAGGCGATTGTAAATAATATTGATGGAGAATACTTTTCTGGTGGAATCAGATCTAAATATTTACTAGCACTATCTAAGTTGTTCACCTTTAAATAAACCTCACTTAATTCTGCATATAATTTTATACTTAGTTCTTTTTGGTCGAAACTTTGGTCTAATTGAATCGCTTTACTGCTATTAAGATATTTTAAGGCAGATTCATATTCTTTTTGATCTATGTAAAAAGCCCCAATTTCTCTTAACACATTTGCTTTGATCTCTTTATTTTTTGATAACTCTGCATTGTCTAGTGCATCTAAATACAAGCCTAACGCATCTTTAGGATTACCACTATGATATTTATGTTTTGCATTTAGACTATTATCTTGATACTTCAAAAAGTGATAATATTCATTTTTTGGCCCTACATACTCATTGATGATATTAGTAGCAGCATTGATGCTCTTGGTATGTCCTTTTAAGTTATTACTGTAATAATAGGCCTTGGATAGTAAAAAATAAAAATCTGCACTGTCTAATTGGGTTAATTGTGGTAATTGTAAACATTCTTCAATAATAGCGATGACTTTTTGCGGTGCTTTTTTATTAAATTGATGGGCAAACTTTTTGGTTAAATCAAGTTTTTGGGCACTTGCTACTTTTTCAATTTGTAATAATAAGCTATCTTCTTTTTGGATAGTTTGTCCATTAAATATTGTGGGGAGATATAAAATAATAACGATTAAATAATATGGAATCTTGCGCATTATTTTATGATGAAATGGTTTTTTGTTGTTGATTATTTTTTAAGCCTCATATAGCTCTTTCTTCTGCATAAAGGTAAGTTTTTTAATTTTGTTTAACAAAGAATTAAACAAAAATTACATTCTCTATATTTTTTTCAACACCCTAATAAAATACACATAACTAATTGCAAATCAATAATTTACATAAAAATGAAGGGCTTTTGTATTATACAAAAATAATGATACAAGGGTATTGGTAGGGACAAAATAGTTGCTTTGTCTTTATATAAATGATACTTTTGATTAAGGCAAACATTTTTTTGTTTAACGTTAATCAATCCTGATTAAACAAAAATATTTCAACCTTTTTAGAAGAAATAATTGAGTCCGTTTATGTTTTTTGAATAAGCATCAATTATTTACAGGTAATAATGATTATGATAGAACAACTCAGTAATAAAAATTAAGGTAAATGAAGGATGTCAAATATTGAGTTCCTGCTACCCTATTAACTAATATTTATAATGACCAAAAAAATTTACTCTAAACTTATTATACTCTTGTTGTTTTGGGGAGCACCTGATTCTCTATTGAGTAATACGAGCCATGATATAACAGGTTTACAAAAAGAATTAACTAGTCTTCCTGCTGGCATACAAACAGTAGATATATTTAACGACTTAGGTGAAAAACTAATTATAGAAAACTACGAGTTAGCCAAAGATTATAACGATCAAGCCTTATTAATCGCTGAAGAAACCAATAACCCCGCAGGAATAGGTGAGGCAAAAAGAAATTTGGGTATAGTAGCCTTACAAACAGGATCAATAGATCATGCCCTTCAATTGCTGGAGGAATCCATGCTTATCGCTCAACAAAATCAACTTAAACCATTAGAGGCTCGAATCTTATGGTCTTTAGGGTATTATTGGGGTAAAAGAGTCAATCGAACTGCAAACCTAGACTATGTCTTAAAAGCAGAGAAATTATTCACCGAATTACAAGATGATTATTGGTTGACTATTTGTGCTATCGAACTAGGCTGGGCTTACCATCATGCAGATGATCAAGAGACGGCTGAAAGGTACTTTGAGCAAGCAATAAGCCAAAGCAAAAAAAACGGATATAAGAAATTATTAACAGAAGCATTATATGGAATTTCTGGTTTTTATCTTAATCTAAATCTCAAGCCACATTTAGTTCATAAATATCTTGGTCAAGGTTTGCAAATAGCTCAAGAAAATAATCAACTACGCAACGCAGCGCAAATTCAAATGGCTTTAGGTAGCTTTTTTAGGATGCTAAACCAAAGAAAAAAAGCAAAATTGTATTATCTAGAGGCTTTGGAATACTTCAAATCGGTTAAGCTTTATCCAAATTTGAGCTGGTTATATCAAGAATTAGGAGACATTACCACTGAAGAAAAAGAATATACAACTGCTCTTGGTTATTATAATGCTGCATTAAATATTACTGACAAATCACCTTCTCCTGAAGATCTTGCTGATATCTATATGAGCTTAGGGTTGGTCTATAAAAATAGAGACAAAGATTATAAAAAGGCCTTAGAATTTTACTACAAGGCTTTAGAAATTACTGGAGGGGATGGCTCCTCTTACCTCGTGAAGAAATTAAAACTATATATCGGATATGCTTATTTATCTTTAGAACAATTTGACAATGCGGCTAAATGGTGTGAACAAGGAATGTTTAAATCAGAAATTTCACTTAATCTCTCTGTACTCGGTTGTGATTGTTTGTCTCAAGCGTATAACAACTTAGGTGAAACACAAAAAACTTTAACGTATTACAAAAAGTTAAACATTTTGAAAGATTCTCTTCACAAGGAGAAGCTTTCGATTCAAGTAAACAATTTAGAGGCTCGAGAACAATATGAAAGAGAAATAGCTGAAATTAAACAAAATCAGGCTATTGAGAAAGAACAAAGCAAAACTAGAACGGCTTGGATCATTGGAGGCATAAGCTTGCTTTTTATGT
The DNA here is from genome assembly GCA_937924145.1 of uncultured Saprospiraceae bacterium. Lineage (GTDB taxonomy): Bacteria > Bacteroidota > Bacteroidia > Chitinophagales > Saprospiraceae > JAFMDF01. The sequence continues at coordinate 10,840 of CALDTJ010000146.1, read as the reverse complement.
CCGTCATTATGGGCTTGGTTATAGCTAATATTAAACGAACAGAACAAAAAAATCAATTAATCGCCCTAGCAAAATTACGTAAAGAGCTGATTGCCAACGTTTCACATGATTTACGAACGCCTATTGCGGTGATGCGAGGATATGTAGAAACGCTCTTGATGAAAATTAATTCCACTAGCTCAAAAGATAGAGAAAAGTACCTCAATATTATTTTGAATAGCACAGAAAAACTATCTATTTTGATTGGACAGTTATTCGAATTTTCAAAATTAGAATCACAACAAATACAACCCCAGAAAGAACCCTTCCAAATCAATGAATTATTGAGCAGTTCCTTAGAAGAATACCAAGTACTTGCAAATAGAAAAGGAGTACAACTAGCAATGGATTGTCCTGAAAATACCCCCGTTGTTTATGCAGACATCTCCTTGATAGAACGTGTCATTCAAAATTTAATGGACAATGCCTTGAAATTCACTCCCGAAAAAGGAAAAATACAAGTGTATGTAACAGGCGATGACCAAAAAGTAGAAGTGTCTATCACTGATACTGGAAGTGGGATTACTGAAGAACAACAAACTGTGATTTTTGACCGCCATGAAAAAGATAAAAATAGTAATGGAGCAGGACTGGGATTAGCTATTGTCAAAAAAATAGTAGAATTACATGAAGGTGTTATTTCTGTTAAAAGTGAACTAGGAAAAGGGACTCAATTCATTTTTTCTTTGCCTACTAATGTTAGCTAAAATTGATTGAACCCAATATTTAAGCCATCAATCGATTATTTTTTAAAAGGTAAAAAATATCAATAAAAAGACTTTCTTAAACTAGTTATTTGAGAAGTTTTTTTCAAAAAAAATGCTGTAAAACAAACCTGATATAATGTCTGAGAAAGTGACAGAAACAGCTATCTCTTGTATGGTGATATTTCTGTGATATTTGTATTAATTTGTTATAATTAATTTACTTTTTCGACACGTTTGAAAGCATGAATATAACTTATCTTTATACTGTAAGTGAGTGAGATATGATTAACGAATATTTACAATATTTTTAAGCATAAAAACTCCTTTTTATAAAAATTTATAGAATTAAAGACAATATTGAAAGCATAAAATATTCCGATATGAAGAAAAAAGTGCTACTAGTGGAAGACAATATTGAAATTAGCGATTTGATAGTATTACATATAGAAAATGATGGCTTCCAAATAGATAAGGCTTTGGACGGTGAAATAGGACTGAGTAAAGCTCAAAACAATCAATACAGTTTGATTATTTTAGATTTATCTTTACCTAAAGTGGGTGGTCTTGAAATTTGTAAATCCTTAAGAGAAGGAGGTAATTTGACACCAATTCTAATATTGTCAGCATGGTCGGAAGACTCAGATAAAGTTAATGGATTGCTAGTAGGAGCAGATGCCTATCTGACAAAACCATTTAGTCTTAAATCATTAACAGAAAATGTTCAGCATTTGATAGATGGTGGGTCTCAAACTACAACAATCGAAAAATCGCTTGATTTAACTTGTAAGGTAATTGCTTTTAAAAATTTTACAATTGATACTGAAAGAAAAATAATCATCATCAATGGTAAGCATGTGACAATGGATTCCAAAGCTTACAATTTGCTAAACTTATTAGTTTGTAACCAAGGAAAAATCTTTACTCGTAGTGAAATTCTCCAATTAATTTGGGGATTCGATCTTAGAACTTATAGATATAAAGTGACCTCCTGCATTAATAGAATAAGGCGAAAGATAGAACCCGATTTTCTAAAGCCAATATATATTTTATCGGATGAAGGTGGTTTTAAATTTAATGAAAAAATATTGTCCATGCAAAATTAAATATAACAAATTATATACAAAGATAAATTGGATATGCTATACCTTATACTCAAGTTTATACTGGTATTGCATAAGAGCATCCATTTCAATTTAAAGTATGCTAAGATGAAGTAGTTGAACCTATGGAAGTCAATTATTTCCCTTAGCCTCCTTTAATGTTTGGCTCTTTATTGACATAGTGTCTTATATTCGGAATCTCCTCTAAAAGATTAATTGTGCAATTAATTCTAAGGTGTCTAGTGCTTTGTAAACATAATCTTGGTGGTTAATTTTTTATATAAATCACGAAGTGATTAAACCCGAAACTATGTTTACAAAGCACTAGTAACTAGAGTAGATTAGATTAGTAAAATGTAATAGAGTAGCCAGGTTAGTTACTGGCTACTCCTTTTTTACAATTGACTAAATAAATAATGACTAAACAATAACTTCCGCATTTATGACGGTCAAATTTAAAATTATACTGCGTTAAAGCGCTTTATAGTGGTCTTATCTTAGTCTATTAAATCTTAGGGCTTGCGCCTTAAGTTATTATATGTCGCTCCGTTGGAGCTAGTGATGGTGATGAAATTTTACTCCTTATTTTGAACACCTTATCCAAAATGGGCAAGAAAGTGTCAACTACTTTTATTACTTGAATAAACTTGTCAAAAAGTTGTACACTTTATTTTCGTCTCACAACTAAGTATCAAATAACTTTAAAATAATTTACTTCAATGAATTTAAAAAGTCATTTACAACAAATCGATCATACCCTATTAGGGTTTGCACTCAAATTAACTGGGAACAATACAGATGCTGATGATTTATACCAAGATACATTGGTCCGAATTTATTTAAACTTTGACAGATTTGAACCAGATAGTAATTTCAAAGCTTGGGCAACCACTATTATGAGAAATGTATTCATCAATAATTACAGGAAAAAGGTCAGAAGAAGAGCGATTCTCAATCATCAACCAAGTAATTTTTTAATCAACAAAAATAGTCAAGCATTTAATCTCGGAGAAGATAATTTGGCGTGCAAGGACTTATATGAAATGGTAGATGCACTTCCGCAAAGTTTTAAAACGCCTTTTATAATGGTCTTTCAAGGCTACAAGTATGATGAAATTGCAGAGATAATGGATTTACCTTTAGGCACTGTTAAGAGTAGAGTTTTTTTCGCTAGAAAAAAATTAATGCGAATGTGTAATGCAACTTACTTAACAACAGCATAATATTTTTAAACAGATTATCAGTTAGCATCAAAAGCAAAATAAAATGTACAAGTGTACAGAATTAAAGTTATTAACTATTATTTTGAATGGCGGTAGAAATCATCAAAATAACCAGCGTTAACTTTATAAAAGATACCATAGCTATGCAATGAAGAGAGCTAAAGCTCTGTCTGTAAGTCTCCCGTCCCTTCGGATTCAAAGCTGCTTACGCTTTTCATGCCTTGTCTAAAGAAAAAATAACTTCCTAAAACCTGCCTGCTCCGGTTCCTAATGTGCAAAACGTCTCTGATGTAGCCATTTTTGACCATTGGGCTAATCTACTTTCCCAACAAACTGATTTGAGTAATTTTGATAACAATAATCTTTGGGATAGTACTTTTCGAAGGCAGATTGTCGAGCGCAATACTTATGCTTATATGACTAAAGTCTTGTTTTTGGATGGACAGGAGGAGGTGATTCGAGGGGATGTTTCGGTGGTTCATTAGAAAAAAACATCATTTTTGCTGAAACAAAACAGTATTTATTTATATTTTTGCTGGAATAAAACAGCAAAATGAATAAATTAATAGAAAAATCTAATAGATTATTACAAAACACGTCCTTAGAATTTCAAAGAGAACTCATCCAAGAAATACAATGGGATTGGCGATTGATCTCCTTAATCGGAACGAGAGGGGTTGGAAAAACAACGCTTTTATTGCAGCATCTAAAACAACAATTTGGAGTAGGTCAGCAAGCAATCTATGTCTCCTTAGATGATATTTTTTTTACGACTAATCGGTTAGTAGATTTTGCTGATGACTTTTACAAAAAAGGAGGAAAAATCTTATACCTTGACGAAGTACATAAATATAACGGCTGGGCTAGAGAGATAAAGAATTTATACGATTTTTATCCTGATTTAAAATTGGTTTTTACAGGCTCCTCTATCATTGAATTACTAAAACAAGATGTAGATTTAAGTCGTCGTGCATTGATGTATGAGCTGAATGGCCTATCTTTTAGAGAGTATTTGAAAGTCAATAAAATAGTTGACTTGCCAAAAATTACGCTAAGTGAACTAGTTGAAACCCATGTAAGATTGGCTAGTGAAATCACCAATACGATTAAACCTTTAAAATACTTTCAGGATTACTTAAAGCAAGGGTACTATCCCTTCTTTTTAGAAGGGCCTACGTTTTATAGTGATCGATTAGAGCAAGCAGTTCGGCTAGTGATTGAAAGTGATTTAGACTTTATACCCGGCTACGACCCACGAAATGCCAGAAAGATTTATCAACTTTTTTACATATTATCCGCAAATGTTCCTTTCAAACCCAACATCTCTAAACTCAGTGATAAGATTGGAGTCCATCGAAATACCCTAATTCAATATCTCCACCACCTTGAAAAAGCCCGATTAATTAATACCCTCTATCCCGCAGGAAATAGTATAAGTACCCTACAAAAACCTGAAAAAATATTTTTACAAAATACCAATATAGCTTATGCTATTTCTCCTACTCAAATTGACAAAGGAAACCTCAGAGAAACTTTTTTATTGAGCCAATTGAAAGTTGCTCATGAGGTCATGCTGCCCAAGAAAGGTGACTTTTTTGTAGATGATACTTATACTTTTGAAGTTGGTGGCTCAAATAAAAATAGCAAACAAATCAAGGATATTCCGAATGCTTTGCTCGCTATTGATGATATCGAAATTGGAACAACTACGAAAATTCCTCTGTGGTTATTTGGATTTTTATATTAATATAGTGTCCCCCTACTTCTTCCGAGCCGAAGGCGGTACCGTAGGTCGTACCTCCACCTTACTAGGCAAAGTCCGAGGATTCATCTTCAATAAATCCACCACCATTTGACCAATATCTTCTGGTTGGATTTTCCAAGCGTCTGCCTCACTTGGTGTATGTCCATTAAAATATGTCGCTACCGATCCTGGCATAATCGTCGTCGTCTTAATCTCATAAGGACGTACATCTAACATCACCGCTTGCGTAAATCCTACCAAACCAAATTTACTGGCATTATAAGCCGCACCACGTTGGAAAAAGTTCGTTCCTGCCAAACTTGCGATGGTCATGATATACCCTTTTGAATCCTTCAATGCAGGAATGGCTGCTTTGACTGTATGGAAAACACCCGTCAAATTGGTGTCGATCACAGCATTCCAATCATCTGTATCTAACTCGTCAATAGCCGCAAATTTTCCGACTCCTGCATTGGCAATACATACATCTAGCCTCCCCCAATGGTCTAGGACTTGCTGGATCGCATGTTGCTCATCGGCAAAATTCTTCACATTCGATTGGATGCCTAATATTTCTCCTTTGCCTATCTTTTTTAAGGAGTTTACTGCCTCATCGATTGCTTTTTGGGTTCGGGCAGTGATGGCTACTTTGTGACCATCTTTTAATAACGCCTCGGCTATACCTAAACCGATGCCTTTTGATCCTCCTGTGATGTATGCTACTTTACTCATTTTTTTGTTTTTTTTACCACATAGTCACATAGTTAAGGCACATAGTTCACATAGTTTTCTTTGCTAGGTGTGGACCGAGCATTAGCTTTGACAATTTCGAGCGGTAGCATTTTACTAAGCTAGATGCTAACTATAATTTAGTTTTTGTCAAAGTCTAGCCTGCCCGAATGCTCAGGCGGGCGGGCTTAGCAAAAATGCTACTGCTCGGTCAACATCTAGTTTAGAAAACTATTGTGCTCTATGTGAAATTACTATGTGTCTATGTGGTAAACCTAGAAATTAATAATCTAATACTGCTGAATACAACCCACGAATCTACAAAAAGTTTGCTAACAAAAACACAATATTTTACTCACCAATTTGCGTAAATTATGTAAAAATATTCTTATATTGCGAACTTTTATAATAAGAATGCTACACAAAGAATAAGGATAAAAGAATAAAAGGTTTTAAGGGTCAAAAAAAGGCTGATAATCAACCCTTTATCCAACACTTTTAAATTTAGAATTTTACATTTTAAATTTTTGATTTCCTCTTCTATGTATCATTCGCCATAAACCGTCTACCGTTTTTATGTACCTAACTGTCCATTTTGGTTTAGAACTCGATGATAAAGTATTTCCGAAAGGAGGCGATACCGAAGTAGGTGTGCATTACATGGGCCCAATAGGATTTTTGGCTTTATTGGAGCAACATTTAGGCTTAGTTGGACCAACCAATACCATAGAATATTTAAGAATAGCGCAGTATCGACATGCTTTACAAAAGTATTTGGACACTACGCCCGATGCCTTTTATAAAGTCTCTTTCGAGGCAGATCAATTGGCTGCTGCCGAAGAATTATTGAACCGTAGAGATAATTTAAAATTGGCGGGTTGGGATTTTGAAGTAGTGGGTGGTTTACCGCCTAGATTAGCGCATTTAGCAGGTGTCGAAGAGGTATTGCAGGCCGCTGATTATAATTTTGCTATCGGTTATGCCGATCGATTTGTAGCGGTTGCCGATGCTTGTAGTGAAAAAGCGACACCAATTCAGCAAATTCTACTCAATGAACCTCGTCACCTTTTTCCTTTTTATTGGCAACAATTATTGACCTGCTTAGAAGGTCATGGAACTAAAGTCAATCAGTTGCCCGAGCCAAAATTAGATGGTGACCATGACTTGGCTGTTTTCCAAAAAGGATTGATTGGTAATAGAAAAAAAGTAAGCGCACAACAGGATGGTTCGTTATTACTCATTCGTGCAAAACGGGAGACGGATGCTGCTGCGTTTTTGGCAAAAAAAATACAACTCAATCCCGATTATAGACCCGTCTGTTTGATTCCTGAAAAAAATCGAGCTTTGGACAATGCTTTGATTCAAGAGGGTTTACCGAGTTTGGGGATTTTGTCTGCCTCTTTGGCTCGACCAACTTTGCAGATTATCAAATTGGTCACTGCCTTTCTATGGCGACCGATTGATCCTTATAAAATCTTGGAATTTGTGACTTTGCCAATTAAACCTTTAGAGTCTGACTTAGCAGTTTTGATTGCTCGACAAATTGCCCAACGACCTGGTTTGAATAGTGATAATTGGTATGCCTCCGTCAATCAATATTTTAACGACCTAGAAGAAAAAGCAGCGGCTGATCCAACAATTAAAGTAGACAAAATAAGAGAAGAATATAAATTTTGGTTTGAAAGAAGACGCTACAATATTACCAAGTCTTTACCCAAAGATGAAGTGATAGAAATCTTTGAATATATAGCAGATTGGGCATCTAAAAAATATGAATCAGACGGTAGTGTCAATAAATCTTTAATCGTTTTAAGCGAACAGTCTAAGCGAATTAAAGAACTCATGATTGCTTTACCAGAGGCATATAACTTCCTGTCTAACTTGGAGTTAGAGCGAATTGTCCGAACTATTTATCAACCTTCTCCTGTTCTTTTCCGAGAACAAGAAGTCGGTCATTTGCCTTTCGTGTACCATCCAAGTGCCTTGATCCAATCTACGCCAGATTTATTATGGTGGAATTTTTCGATGAAAGAACGTCCTTCTTTTTTCTCCAAGTGGTATCAAGCCGAAATGAATTATTTCAAAACCATCGGCATTGAATTAGAAACTCCACAAAAAGAAAATGAAGTTTTAATCTGGCAACGCAAGCGACCAATGTTGCAAGCTGGCGAACGATTGATTTTAATCATCCCCGAAAGAGTCGAAGGCAAAGAGGTGTTATCACATCCGCTTTTAGGTGATTTAGAGGCTACTTTTGATAATCTAGAGGCGATCACCTACGATATTGATAAACAACATAATGCAGCTTGCTTAGATTGCCACTTCGAATTACCTGAATGGGTTAATCTAAACCAACAATTTATTGGCAAGCCTATCCCTGTACTAGATGTTGAACATTCGGAGCTTTTCAACGAACGAGAACATGAGACTTTCACGAGTTTAGATTCGCTGTTTTATTTCCCTTACCAATGGGTGTTTCGACATAAAGTTCGTTTGCACAAATCCTCTATTTTAAGTGTGGTCAGCGACAATACCCTTTTAGGAAATTTGGCACACCGATTCATCGAATTATTATTGGTAGAAGACATTCACGCCATGTCGAAAGATCAAATCGAACAATGGATTGACGATAAAGCACCTCAATTATTCCGAAGAGAGGCCGCTACCCTACTCATGTATGGACGGGAACCCGAGAGATTGGCATTTTTGAATACCATCAAATATGCTGCATGGAGTTTGGTTTCTAGTATTCTGCAAAATGGTTGGAAAGTGAAAGGTACAGAAGTTGATTTGAAAGGACACTTTGTAAATGTCCCTATGAAAGGAAAGGCGGATTTGGTCTTACAAAGAGGCGATGAATTATGTGTGGTTGACCTAAAATGGCGAGGTGGAAATTATAGAAAACAAGTGATTAAAAATGAGGAAGATTTGCAATTAGTCATGTATTCCAAATTGCTCACACCTGATGCCACTTGGGCGCATACCGCCTATTTCATCCTAGAAAAAGGGGAAATGATCGCCAGAAATACACAAGCCTTCCAAAACTGTGTAGCCGTCAATCCAGACTGTGACCACATAGAAATCAATGAAAGAATTTGGGCGAAAATGGAGGCCACTATGCGCTGGCGTTTAGCTCAACTGGAAAAAGGAAATATAGAAATCCGTACTCAACAAACGCAACTAGACCTAGAAGAACTTTATGAAGGGCAATTGATGGATTTACTGGAAATGCGGGATGGAAATGCGCCTTTTGATGATTATGGAGTGCTGATTGGATTAGTGAGTTAAAAAATATAAATTTGTTAGAAAAGAAACTTAAATCAATTTAAATCATTTAAAACTCCATCAATATCTTCTCCTAATTGTGGAATATAAACTGTGGCAACTCTCCAAATGATAGCAGCATCTATCTCATAATAATCGTGAACCAGACGATGCCTCATTCCTTCAATCTTTTTCCATGGAATATCATCGTACTTATCTTTCAATTCTTTTGTTAAGTGATAAACAGCCTCACCTACAATTTCAACAATTTTTATACTAGCGAGAATCGTTTTGTCATCTGCTAGAAATTCCTCTTCGTTCATACCCTGAACAAATAGTGCTAATTTGGCAATGGCATCTTTGATATGATGCAATCTTGCCCAATCGTCAGGCTTTTCCTTGCTCATAGATCAAAATTTTTTCTTTTTCAACTCTAGGCAATACATATTTTGATAATTTTCCTTCACTCACCAAATCTACTTTTCTTTGAACTAGTTTTTCTAGTTGTTCCCAAAGTTGGAAATACTCTAATCCCGTAATAATCTGCTGATAATCTAACTGAACCAACAAATCTACATCCGAATCTTTTGTTGCCTCTTCTCTGGCAAAAGAACCAAATAGCCATGCCTTTTGCACTGGCTGATTCTTTAAGAATTTACCTATTTTATTAATTAATTGCTTAGTGCTTGATGATTGATTCATTAAAGCTATTTTTAATTTCACTTAGACAAATTTACTAAAAAAGCATAAAACATTCATTAAACCTACACATACCGCCCCAAAATAGTCAGAACCCGATCCGTCAACTCATCATGGCAAGCCATTTTATAATCCTCATAGGAACAAGGAACTAATTCATGCTTACCTTTCTTTTCACTATCCATTTGTAGCCACCAACGACCGCTCTTAGGGCTTTTCCAGAAAGTCGCATTATGGTCGTAATCCTTGAAGGAAACGATGTATTCAATCATCCCATCAGTCGTGGCAGGGAAGTCTCTTTTTCGATGATAAACCCCCTCCAAGAAATACCAAATCATGTGAGCGATTAATTGCGCTGTTTGGTCATCTCTATCCTTTTCTGGGTGGTAACCATAAAAACCAATCGACGATAGTTTATCACTCATACCCGCATAATGACATAACTGACAGCCCTCTTCGGAAGAGAAACCATTTGGCGTATTCTCCCATAATCCTGGCGCTTCCATTTGTTTGAGAGCCCCCAAATTGAAGTAAATACTGTCTGCATCTCGGACGGTTGGCTCCACGTCTTCTATATTTTGCTTAGTGGTCCCTAAGCGAGCTAAATCGTAATTCTTTTTTTGGTAAAAATTAAGCGTTTCGGGTGGCGTTAGATGCGTCTGATAACCAACTAATCCTAGATTACCCAACTTCGGTACTTTCGATTTTCGAATAGCGGAAAGGTAATGAGTATCTTCACTGTGTAAAGGCACTTTTTCATCAATCACCGCTACATTTACCTTTTTTCGAATATTTTGGTAGGCTTTAAATTGCGCAGAAAACTGTAAAGCTTTATGACTAATTATAATCGGAATAATATTATTGTCCAATAACTCTCTAATGACGGGTAAGAGAAATTCATCGTTCGCTTTACGCAAATTTCCGATATCTGCAATTGCCATTTTTTTGAATGGATAAGCCAACTCGTATAAATATTTACGAATGGTATCCGTCTCTTTTCCTGTACCAATTAGAGCCACTTTACTTTCCTTGAGATTTGGAAAGTTTTCATCGTAGAGTTCTATATTTTCGCCGAGTTGCCAAGACTGTAGTTCCTCGGTCAAGTTTGCGGCTTTGAGCCAATTTTCTAGCATTTTGTGTGTAGTTTTTTCGTAAGCACAGTCGTAGCTTAGGCTTTCAGCCTGAGCACTACGATACGCAGGCAAATTACACTAAAATAAGCAATTTGCCTTCTTCTTACCTTATCAATTTTTCTATATTTTCGGCACTGCGGTGAAAACTGTGGGTTATTGTTTATTGCGTAAAGAAAGAGGTGCTTACAAAGCACCGCTTTCT
>CALDTJ010000145.1 GCA_937924145.1 uncultured Saprospiraceae bacterium | reverse complement strand
ACAAGATACAACGCAAAAGAAACCGAAGAAAAATGGTATCCGCACTGGATGGACAAAAAATATTTTGCCTCCAAACCTGACGACAGAGAACCTTTTACCATTGTTATCCCGCCACCTAACGTCACGGGCGTATTGCACATGGGGCACATGTTGAACAATACCATTCAAGATATTTTGACTAGAAAAGCGAGAATGGATGGCAAAAATGCTTGTTGGGTACCTGGTACCGACCACGCATCTATTGCTACGGAGGCAAAAGTCGTAAGAAAATTAAGAGAGCAAGGTATCAAAAAAGGGGACTTAACGAGAGAAGAATTCCTTAAACATGCTTGGGATTGGACGGATGAGTATGGTGGTAAAATCTTATTACAATTAAGAAAACTAGGAGCCTCTTGTGATTGGGATCGAACGGCCTTCACGATGGATGAAGTTCGGTCGGAGCAAGTTATCAAAGTTTTCGTTGATTTATACAATAAAGGTAAATTATACCGTGGTTTGCGAATGGTTAATTGGGACCCGCAAGCACAAACGGTATTGTCTAACGAAGAGGTATTGCACAGTGACGAAGATTCATTTTTATACCACTTAAGATATAAAATCGACCATAACGGGGAAGAATCTTTGGAATTGGCTAGATTAGCAAGGCAGATTAAGCAATTGAAAGGCATCGTTCAAGCGCACAAACGTCATGCGAATGGTCAGGGTGTTTATGCTCGATCTACTTATCATTCTTTGACTCGACAATTGGCGAAGTTAGAGCAAGAGTATGCGCAGAAAGAGGATGCTTATAACTGGCTGACGATTGCAACTAAGCGACCAGAAACAATCATGGGAGATACGGCAATTGCGGTACACCCTGATGACCCTCGTTATACACATTTGAAAGGCAAGCGAGCGATTGTTCCTTTAATCAATCGGTCTGTTCCTATCATTTTTGACGATTACGTTGAAATGGATTTTGGAACGGGTGCCTTGAAGGTGACGCCTGCGCATGATCCAAATGATTATGAAATTGGACTACGTCATAAATTAGAAGTAATCGACACGATTGCTGACAATGGGACGCTGAATGAAAAAGCGCAAATTCATATTGGCAAAGATCGTTTTGAGGCAAGAGATTTGGTAAAGGCTGATTTGGAGACGACTGGACATTTGGTTCGTTTAGAGCCTTATCACGGAAGTATCGGTCGCTCGGAAAGAACGGGTGCTGTTGTTGAGCCTAAATTGTCTTTGCAATGGTACGTGGACATGAAACAAATCGCTGACCCTGCTTTGAAGGCCGTAATGAGCGACGAGATTGAATTTTTTCCAAAAAAATATAAAAATACTTACCGTCACTGGATGGAAAATATCCGTGACTGGTGTATTTCTCGACAACTTTGGTGGGGACATCAGATTCCAGCTTGGTACTACGAGGGCGAAACTTTCGTGGCGACCAACGCGGCAGATGCACTGAAATTGGCGCAAGCTAAATTTGGCAATCAAGTTACTTTAGCTGACTTAAAGCAAGACGAAGATGTATTAGATACCTGGTTTTCGTCGTGGCTATGGCCTTTTAGTGTTTTTGATGGTATGGAAGACGGTGGGGAGATTGACTATTACTACCCTACTAGCGTTCTAGTAACGGGTTGGGATATTATCTTCCTTTGGGTAGCTAGAATGGTGATGGCGGGTTATGAATGGAAAGGGACGTTCCCGTTCAAAGATGTTTACTTTACAGGAATGGTTCGAGATCCACAAGGTCGAAAAATGAGTAAATCACTCGGAAATTCGCCTGATGCTTTGGGCTTGATCGAAGATTATGGTGCAGACGGTGTTCGATTTGGTATGATGTCTTGTTCGCCTGCTGGTGGTGATTTATTGTTTGATAAAAAACTTTGTGCTCAAGGGGCAGAGTTTTGTAATAAAATGTGGAACGCCCTCCGATTAGTGAAAGGTTGGGAAGTTGCAGATGAACCTGTTTCTGCTGATTTAGAAAAGGTAAATGCTTTGGCAGCCGATTGGTTTCAGCAAAAATTCTCTGCTGTTTTAACGGAAGTTGAAAGTAATTTTTCAGAATACCGTTTGTCAGAAGTGACAATGGATGTTTACAATTTCATCTGGAATGACTTCTTTTCTAGTTATTTAGAATTCATCAAACCTCCTTATGGTTCGCCGATTGATCGTAAAACGTACAATCAAGCGCTTGACTTTTTTGAGCAATTGATGACGGTTTTACATCCAATCATGCCTTTCGTAACGGAAGAGATTTGGCATAAATTGAAAGAACGACAAGATGGTGACGATTGTATGATGAGCCAATATCCAAAAGCGGGTAAGGTTGATACTCAATTCTTAAAGGATTTTGAAACTATCCAAGATACGATTACTCAGATTAGAAAAATTCGTCAGAAAAATAACTTAAAGAGTTATGAACCGTTGAAAGCATTTGTTCAGTCTAGCGAAACGGCTACGGCATTCTTTGGTATCGAAGGTATCAAAGAGCTATTGCAAAAAATGGCATCGCTGGAAAGCATCGACTTTACAGATGTGGAGCCAGAAAATACCGTCAATTTCATCTCAGGTACAGAAAAGTTCTACTTAGAATTGAATCTAACCATCGATGTAGCCGCAGAAAAAGAGCGAATTAGCAAAGAATTAGAGTACATGAAAGGCTTTTTGAAATCTGTTGATAAAAAATTAAGCAACGAACGTTTTGTGAATAATGCCCCAGCCAAAGTCGTTGAAAATGAGCAAAATAAGCAGGCAGATGCCGTGGCTAAAATTGCTATTTTGGAGGAGAGTTTGGCGAAATTGGGGTAGTTACTAATTGCTAGTTACTAGTTGCTTCCAACCAGTAACTAGCAACTAGCAACCAGCAACTAGCACTCAGCAATTGACACTATCTACAGAAATACGTACTTTTGCGCACATTTTCAGCTTAACGGCTGAAAACCAACCAATAATTAATCAATTAATTTTTAATTTAAAAATATGAGCGGAGAAAAAATAACCCTTACCAGAAGAGGGAAATTAAGAGTTCCTGACAATCCAATTATCCCATTCATCGAAGGTGATGGAATTGGACCAGACATTTGGGCATCAGCTGTAAGAGTGTTCGATGCAGCCGTAGAAAAAGCGTACGATGGAAAAAGAAAGATCCATTGGAAAGAAGTATTTGCTGGTGAAAAAGCAAATGCAAGAAGTGCAGGAGATTGGTTGCCAAAAGAAACAACAAATACAATTGCTGACCACTTAGTAGCAATTAAGGGACCTTTGACGACTCCAGTTGGTGGTGGTTTCCGTTCTTTGAATGTGGCTATCCGTCAGATTTTGGATTTATACGCATGTGTTAGACCTGTAAAATGGTACAGAGGCGTTCCATCTCCAGTTAAGCAACCTAAATTGGTTGACATGTGTATTTTCCGTGAAAACACAGAAGATATTTATGCGGGTATCGAATATTTACACGGTACAGCAGAGAATGATAAAATGAAGGCTTTCTTAATTGATGAGATGGGCGTTACAGGAATTCGTTTCCCTGACACCGCATCTTTAGGCGTTAAGCCAGTATCAAAAGAAGGTACAGAAAGATTGGTAAAAGCAGCAATTGATTATGCGATTGCTAAGAAAAAATCATCCGTTACTTTAGTACATAAGGGGAACATCATGAAGTTCACTGAAGGTATGTTCAAGAAGTGGGGATATGATTTAGCGAAGAGTTCGTACGGTGCAGAAGATTTAGATGGTGGACCTTGGCAAGTAATCAAGAAAGGAAATCAAGAAATCATCGTAAAAGATGTGATCGCAGATGCCTTCTTACAGCAAATCTTATTAAGACCTGCTGAATACGATGTCATTGCTACTTTGAACTTGAACGGGGATTATATCTCTGATGCATTAGCGGCTGCTGTAGGTGGTATCGGTATTGCTCCAGGTGCAAACATCAACTACCAAACTGGTGTAGCCGTATTTGAGGCAACTCACGGTACAGCTCCTAAATATGCTGGACAGGACAAAGTAAATCCTAGTTCGGTAATTCTTTCTGGTGTAATGATGTTTGATTACATGGGTTGGAAGAAAGTGGGTATTTTGATTGAAAAAGGTATGAAAGCCGCTATCAAGAAAAAGACCGTTACTTACGATTTCGAAAGATTGATGAAAGGCGCTACTTTATTGAAGTGTTCTGAATTCGGTGATGCGATTATCGAAAATATGTAAAATTTTAGAAGTCAGATGTCAGACCGCTTTGCTGTCAGATGTCAGACCGCTCAAATCGCAATAAAAACTAAGCCCATTTGGATTCATTTCCAGATGGGCTTTTTTGTTGTACGTAGCTTGAAGATTCATTTCCAAGAAAATATTTTTATACACTCGGAAATGATTGAGAATTAGAAAATAATGTATGTTTTTTAACTCTCCCCTAAGGGGTTGTGTAAAAAGTCGATTTTATCAATAAATTATTATTTTTAATAAAATATTTATCGTTGATTATTATGATTTTAAATATGTAAAATATTCGAATATTTTACATATTTTGACTTTCTACACAACCCCGTTAGGGGAGAGTTAAAAAA
>CALDTJ010000144.1 GCA_937924145.1 uncultured Saprospiraceae bacterium | reverse complement strand
CTTTAGAGCAAGAATGGGAAGACTTAGTTGCTTATTTTTTGACAAAATAGTTGTTAAAAAATAAGCTAATAAACTATGTCTTGGTTTTAAAAGTTTTATACCTAAAATCAGCCTTAGGAATAGTTCAATAATAAATTTACATTCTTCTACTTGTTCTTGGCATCCCGTCCGCAAGCGGTTTACAAACAGTGTTTGCTCATCTTCTGCTGCGTTAATCCCGATAGCTATCGGGACGTCGATGCTAGGCATCGCCTACGTTGCATCCCGTCCGCTTTGCGGTTCACAAACGATGTTTGCTCATCTTACATAAGAAAAAAATAACTGCGCATAAAAACGCAATTAATTAATGTACCATTCCTTATGAAAAATAACCTACTTTTCATTTTTTGCCTAATATTAATAATTGCTTGTAATAAAGAAGAGCGAACAGAACTACCCACACCCGTCGCTCCCGAAACCCCCAAACTTGATACTATACCTCCTAGTGGCACAAGTAGGATCCCTGCTACCCCACAAAGAATAGGTGATAAAGATAAAGGTTGGGAATACCTAATCACAGGAGACTACGTCAATAGTGGTCCACCTCTAGCACTTGTACAAACTTTCTTTGGAAATTCACCTAATTTACTTAATCGAACTGGTGATAATGCAGATTTACCTTATAGATTTAATGCAGTCTCAGCCTTTAATGGCGTCAAAGTCGCAGCACCGAACTGTCTGACTTGTCATGCCGAAGAACTGAATGGCGAATTAATCGTGGGATTAGGAAATAATTCTTTTAATTATAGCCAAAATCAAAGTGGTTTAAATAACTTAATTAAGAGTAGTATTTCCAGTTTTTATGGTGCTGATTCTCCTGAACTTGCTGCTTATGGGCCTTTCGACCGTGCTACTTCTGTCATTAGCGATCAAACAGTTACTGCCGTGCGAGGTGTAAATCCAGCAGGAAAGTTGGCGGTCGTTTTAGATGCACATCGCAACCCATCTGATTTAACATGGTCAGAGGAGGCTCGATATAATATTCCTCAGGAAGTCGTCCCTTCTGATGTTCCAGCGTGGTGGTTGACTAAAAAGAAAAATGCCTTGTATTATGCTGGTATTGGGCAAGGAGACCATGCTAAAACCATTATGGCCGCGAGTATTTTAACGCTGCAAGATGCTGACCAAGCAACTGAGATTGATGCTAACTTTCCCGATGTTTTAGCTTACTTAAAAAGTATCGAACCGCCTAAATATCCAGAAGCAATGGATGCCAGTAAGATCATACGAGGAGAAGAAATTTTTAATATCAATTGTGCAAAATGTCATGGCACCTATGGCGACCAAGAAACTTACCCCAATTTGTTGGTGAGTGTAGATCAATTACAAACAGATCCTTTACTTGCCATAAGTAATTATGGTTTAGGTCAATTTTTAGATTCTTATAATAGCAGTTGGTTTGGACAAGGTGAAAATGCGGCGCAATTAGTTGCTACCAATGGATATGTCGCTCCGCCTTTGGATGGTATTTGGGCCACCGCTCCTTATTTGCACAATGGCTCAGTTCCTACTTTGGCTGATTTATTGAATAGCGAACAAAGACCAACCTATTGGGAAAGATCTTTTGACTCTAATGATTTTGATTTTGAAAAAATTGGTTGGAAATATGAAGCAAAACCGACTGGAGGAAATGCCAACATTTATGACACAACGATTTCTGGCTATGGAAACGGTGGGCATTTTTATGGAGATCAATTGACAGATTTGGAAAGAAGTGATTTAATCGAATATTTGAAATCAATCTAGTTTTAGTTCCTTTTCCATCTCTTTAAAAATCTGTTCCTCTAACTCTGGTGCATTGGTGTCTTCTTCTATGTCAACTAACCACTGCCCATCTATTTTTTTTAAGCTAAAAAAATCTTCAATGAATTCCCCTTCTTCTTTGATAAGGTAAATGCAAGTGGCTTGTTCACCTTCTTCTTGACAATCCATTTTCACGAATTGGGTTTTGTAAACCTGTGTGTCACTAAGAAATAATTCTTTGTTTTCTTTCAACCAGCCTTTCGTATTATCTGTGCTTAATTCAGCAACTTTCTCGATCTCATTATTATCCAAAAGTAATTGCCATTTTTTACTAACGGTTTCTGGTGTATTGGGCAATGCTTCTTTTTGCTGAACACTTGGTTCATTGCTACAACTAATCAGAAATACAAAAAATGTGATGATCGAAAAAAGTAATTTCATATTCCTGATTTTTTGAATAAATTTAATAACCTTTCTGCACCTTGGAAGGGAGATAGTTTATTTTCTAAAACTGCTTTTTCTATGAGTGTTAATTCCGTTTTAATATTTTCATTTTGATAAAAAGCAGTTTGTAAACCTTGATTGATAGAAGCTATTAACCAATACTTTGCTTGTTTTTTTCGATTATTTTCAAAATAATGATTGGCCTTAGTACTTTTCATGTATTGACCAATCTGCTCCCATACCTTTTCTATCCCATCATTATTCAGCGCAGAACAAATCAATGCTTTTGCCGTCCATTGGCTTTCCTTTGGCGGAAAAAGATGGAGTGCATTTTTATAATCAACCCTCGTTCTTTTAGCCAATTTAATTCGATCACCGTCTGCTTTATTAATGAGTACTAAATCTGCCATTTCCACAATCCCTCTTTTAATCCCTTGTAACTCATCACCAGAACCTGGCAGTAAAAGTAATAGAAAAAAATCGACCATCGAATGTACTAAGGTTTCAGATTGCCCTACGCCAACCGTTTCTACTAATATCGTATCAAAGCCTGCGGCTTCACAAAGAATCATCGTTTCGCGAGTTTTTCGAGCAACTCCTCCAAGTGAAGATTTAGCAGGAGAGGGGCGTACAAAAACATTGGATAAACTTGCTAATTTTTCCATCCTAGTTTTATCCCCTAAGATACTACCACCACTAATTTGACTAGAAGGATCTACTGCTAAGACTGCTACCTTTTTATTTTGTTCTACTAGATGACTTCCAAAAGATTCTATGAAGGTGCTTTTTCCTACCCCTGGCGTTCCTGTAATACCAATACGAATTGACTGATTAGCAAAAGGTAAACATTGCTCAATAATCACCTCTGCTATCTTTTGATCGGCTGGAAGTGTACTCTCAATAATCGTGATGGCTTGAGACAATACTACTTTATTTCCTTTTCGGATGCCTTCGACATAATAGGCTGCATTGCCAGATTGCTTGCGTTTTTTGGCTAGAATATTTTTGAGGTGTGGATTGAGTGCGGAAGGAGACTTGACGCCAGCTATGACTTTAGGAGTTGTTTGATCTTTGGATGAAGTCTTCTTTTTCATAATTATCCCAAAAATAAGGCAAAAATGGGACTTTTGAGCATCTTAACAGTCTATTAAAATTTTTAATAAAACTGTTTTTTAAAATATTATCGCGCGATAACTAACTGACTATCAATGTTAAAGTATTTTTCAATCTTAACATTTTCGTTAAAATACAATTTAGCAGGTTAAACTCTTTGAATCCAAGAATTACCTATTTTTTGGTAGTTATTTAACCCTTATTTTGCAATTGATTAACTGAAAGTAGTATGAAAGAATACAACTTTTATTTATACAGCAATGACCAGAGTGGTTGTCATTCTTAGCAAATTTTATTAACCTTCGGGTAATTATCAAGCTCTTACCGCTAAGTTATGACAACCACTTTTTTTGTCCTTATCTAAACAGCCGAAATTGCATCCTTCACTTTTTCCCACTCCCAAGCCGTTTTCATAATATCATCAATATTTCTTTTTGGTTCCCAACCTAATAGTTTTGCCGCCTTTTCATAATTTGCATAAATAGCTACCACATCTCCTGCACGTCTTGGCCCTAATTCATAATTTACTTTCATATCATTTACCTTCTCAAAAGCATGTATAGCTTCTAAAACTGAAACGCCTGCACCTATACCCAGATTGAATACTTCTGAATTATGCGCTTGCTGACCTCCTACTGCAAATTGCATTGCTTTAGTATGGGCATTTGCCAAATCCATTACATGGATATAGTCTCTAATACAACTACCATCTCTAGTATCGTAGTCTGTCCCAAAGACCGTTATCTTTGCTCTTTTCCCACTAGCTACTCCTGTAATAACTGGTACTAGATTACTAGCATTATTAGTAGGGGATTCGCCCATTAGCGCACTTTCGTGTGCCCCCGCAGGATTGAAGTATCTAAGAGAGATACAATTGAAATCTTTATATTTTTTCGCAAAATCCTCTAGTATATGCTCTCCCATTTGTTTAGTTCTAGCATACGGGCTTTCTGCTTCTTTGAATGGCGTATTCTCCATTACAGGTAATTCGTCAGCATTCCCATAAGCAGAACAGGAAGAAGAGAAAATTAGATTTTTTACATTGAACTCTTTCATACACTCCAAAATATTGAGCAAGCTGCCTAAATTATTTTGAAAGTATAAAAGTGGTTTTTCTACTGATTCTCCTACCGCTTTCAAGGCAGCAAAATGAATGATACCAACAATATCTTTATGCTCTTGAAAAATCTGTTTAGTAGCAGCTAGATCACAAAGATTGATCGCATAATTTTTAACTTGCTTTCCAGTAATCTTCTCTATGCCCTTTAACACGGAAGGAGCCGAGTTATAATAATTATCAGCGGAAACAACATCAAATCCATTATCTATCAAATCTACAAGTGTGTGACTTCCTATATATCCACATCCACCAGTTACTAATATTTTTGCCATGATTTTAAATTTTTTATTATTGTTTTACTTTTGTTGTTCTACACTACGTTGTAAAATGTAACGTTTCTATTGAAAGTTGGGTACATTTAATTAAGCGTATTTTTTACGCTTATTAATTATTTGACAAATATCGTATTTAATTCTGTCTTATGCAAAAGGTGCGTTCCATATAGAACATTCGCTTAAATAATTTCAAAAATGAAAATAGGTTTATTTTTCGGTTCTTTTAACCCCGTACATGTTGGTCATCTGATTATTGCCAATTTCATGGCTACTCATACGGATTTAAAAGAAGTTTGGTTAGTCGTTTCGCCACAAAACCCACTAAAGAAAAAAAGCTCTTTGGCAAAAGATTATGATCGTTTACATTTAGTTCGATTAGCAATCGATAATAATCCTAAACTGAAAGCATCAAATATAGAATTTGATTTACCTAAACCATCTTATACTGTTGATACATTGGCTTATTTAAAAGAGAAGCACCCTCAGAAAGAATTTGTGCTAATTATGGGTGGTGATAATTTGGGTACCTTTCATAAATGGAAAAATTATGAAACGATTTTAAATAATTATCAAGTCTATGTCTATAGTCGTCCAAAATATGAATTAGGAGGCTTGGCAAACCATAAAAGCGTATCTCTATTTGAAGCTCCAATGATGGATATTTCGGCTAGTTATATTCGACAATCAATTAAGGATAAAAAGTCGATTCAGTACCTAGTGACAGATGCTGTCTTCGATTATATTGAGGCAAGTGGTTTGTATAAATAATGAACTCAGTAGTCAGTCAAGTTGATAGTGTCAGGTAGATTTTGACATGAAATTTGTCGAGAACGAGGCAAAATTTCTTTGCATAGCCTTCGTTACGGAAATAAATTTTAACGAAGTTATCGGCAATATTTTATCAAAAGATACCGACATTATTAACTGGACTGACTAC
>CALDTJ010000143.1 GCA_937924145.1 uncultured Saprospiraceae bacterium | reverse complement strand
ATTGACTTTGATTTTTTCACTATCAAAATTTCGTGCTCTTAAAGAAATATTTTGCTTAGCATAAAATGGATTCGCCCAAAAGAATCCATTCTTTTTGACAGTCCCTTTATATTCTCCAAATAGTACTAAAACTTTAGAATCGTTTGGATTTACAAAAAAGATGCCTTTAAGGATTAATATAGCCGCTACAACACCTAAAGGAACAAAAATGGGGTTGAGTTCTCCAATTATCACGTAAGCAACAGCTGCAATAATTACAACCAATAGCAACAGCACCGGATACCCAGAAATCGGATTATTTATTCTTTCTTGCATAATGACAGGTTTTGATATTACTTTGATATCATAAAGCTATTATTATTTTGCAATAACCGATAGTTTTATCGACTATTTCTTGTAAAAAAGGGATGAATGGTCAATTTAAATAGCAAAGAGCTTCCTACTTGCTAGAAAGCTCTTTGCTATTTGGTCTCACACGTGTCTGATAATTCTAAATTATCTGACACGTTGATTTATGTGCATTGTATGCTTTACGTATTAGTAACGCTCAAACCAAGCCAAAATATGCTCAACTTTCGTAATCAACTGACTAGGTCGATTCGCAATCAAATGATAAGCACCGGGTACTTCTACCAAAGCAGTTTCTATTTTTCTCAATTTCAAAGCGTGGTATAACTGCTTCGCCTCTGAAAGCGGTGTCCGCATATCCGCAGTACCAACCATGACCAAAGTAGGCGTTTCGATATTTCCAACTAAAGAAATGGGTGAAAACTTCCAATATTCCATCGGATTCTCCCAAGGTTGACCTGGATAACGCGTATTGGCATAGCCATAATAATTATCAGCCACTAAGGTCTTACTAATCCAGTTCATCACAGGTTTAATCACCGCAGCAGCTTTAAAACGGTTGTTCTTACCGATCATCCAAGCCGTCATAATCCCTCCTGCGCTACCGCCTGTCACATATAAACTATCCTTAGCGATATATCCTTTGGCGATCACCGCATCTACTCCGTCCATCACATCATTATAATCTTCTCCAGGGTAATTGTGGTAGAGCAAATTGGCAAATTCTTCGCCATAACTCGTACTACCTCTAGGGTTTGGATAAAAAACTACGTAACCAGCAGATGCATACAACTGAACTTCTGGTGAAAATCGATCTCCATAATTAGAGATTGGACCACCATGATTTTCGACCATCAAAGGGTATTTTTTATTAGCGTCAAAAAAGGGAGGTTTAACAATCCAACCCTGCACTTTTCGACCATCGAACGATGATTTATACCAGATTTCTTCTACTTGACCTAATGTTCTATGGGGCAAAATATCATCGTTTAAAGACAATACTAAACTAGCTGATCCCCCTTTTGTATTGACCGTTGCTAATTCCGCAGGATGTGCTGGTGTCGTATGGTTAAAAGCAATCATTCCATTTTTAGAAACGGTATACGAACCACCTCCGTAGGGTCTAGCTACACTCGTTCCTCCGACATTATTGGTGATCATTCGGACATTGCCATTTAGGTCTGTATGTCCAATTTTTGTATTTCCATGTTCATCATACATAAAATACAATCCTTTGCCGTCAGCAGCCCAAGTTGGACTGGCAATACTCTGATCTAGTTTTACATTAATTCTTTTATTGTTCTGACCATTCGCATCCATCACATATAAGTACGTATTTTGGTAAGTCTGCTTCTTATCTGTAAACCCTACATAGGCGATTTTTTTACCATCAGGAGAAATGGCAGGGCTACGATCTGGCCCCATTCGAGTCGTCAAAGGTGTAATTTTTCCATCCAATACAGATACCTTATACAATTCTGAATTCCTAAAATCATACTCCCAATCTTCACTTCGATTAGAAGAAAAATAAAGATGCTTGCCGTCTTTGGACCAAACTGGTGCAGACCGATGTTGGAAATTACCAGCCGTGATCTGTCGAGGAGATCCACCCTCTGAAGGAATCACAAATAAGTGAGAAAATCCCGGTCGCATATAGCCTGAACCATCCGCTTCATGCTTTAGTCGAGTCGTGATCCTTGGTGCATCCGCCCATTTTGCCCCTTTAGGTCTCTTGGGTGGTTTTACTAAAGCTAATTCTCTCCCTTGGACAAACATGGAAAAGGCTAATTGCTTCCCATCAGGTGACCACTTTAAACCTCTTGGCGAAGATGGTAGCTGAGAAATACGAGCTACTCTACCTGTTTTTAGCCAATACATAAATAACTCACTGCCTTGCTTGGTCGAGGCTGTGAAAGCTATTCGTTTGCCATCAGGTGACCAAGTAGCATTGCCTTCACTGACGTCCATCGAAGATAGTTTCTCATGATTCGTTCCATCCGCATTGACGATCCAAAGGCGAGATATTCGACGGTCGGTCATGATATCCATTCCTCTACGGGTATAAACAATTGTTTTTCCATCAGGGGAAATTTGGGGTCTTTCTGCCCATTCCAATTCAAAAACATCTAAACTTGAAAAGGCTGGTTTTTCTTGAGCAACTACCAATAAAGATTGGCAAATACAACAAATAATGAGTAAGGTATTTTTTAAATTCATACTTTATTTATTAGGGTATCAAAGAAGGTTTTTATTAGACTTGTTAAAAAAGCAGCATTTACTCCACCAATTCTAAAACGCCAAAAGAAGATGGTATATGAAAATTAGGTTTAGGCGTATTTGGGTGTACCCAACTTATCCATTTTGGTGTAGCCCGTCCATTTTCATCTGTTACGTATTCTGCACGGTATAAACCTGTTCTTAGAATACCATCATCATGATAAACGCCTAAATCTCGCATAGATTTTAGAGAAATACTCCCCTCTACCCAATAGCCATCCTCCTCTATTTTAGCTTTTACGATCAATTCACCAGCAGGCCAATTCCAATCAAAATCTACTTTTTCACCAAAATTAGCTTTAGTATCCAAAGTCCTACCAAGTGCATCTAATTCCAAAGAATAGTAGGGGTCGCTATCACTTTTTCCTTTAAAAAATAGTTCTATCCGATCAGAATTCAAGGCGGCTTTTTCGGCTAAAGCTCCTGCTTTTGTAATTATTTCGGAGTCTGCTGCCCGATAGAGAAAGTAAAAATGTGTATCATCATATAAGGCCTTAAAAACTGTTTTGGGTGCAGTTTCAGAACGCCAAGGATAAATAAAATCTGTTAACTCCGCAGCATTATTCCACTGATTATCAGCACCTTGACCTGATAACTGAATAGGTTTAGTAATCTTATTTACTTGATAAGTTCCCATATTCATACAAGATACATTTAGCATAGAAAAGAGAAAGATAAGGATAGTATTTGAAAAGTGGGTGGTCATATTTTAATCTTTAAACGAGTTCACGGTAATTTTTGGTAAAGATAGGGAATTGAGAGAGTCAACATATAATTCCGTGTTATAAAATTCTGTGTTAGTGTTTTTAACACGGAATTTTCAACACGGAATTATAGCATTCTTAGTGATTTACGTATCAGACACCTTGAAGGTCTATCGACACCCCATATCTTTTAATCATCAAATCCTGAAAGGATTGAAGATGAATAGCGGGGTTGTGTAGAAAGTCAAAATATGTAAAATATTAGAATATTTTATATGTTTAAAACCAAAATAATCAACGATAAACATTTTATTAAAAATAATAATTTATTGATAAAATCGACTTTTTACACAACCCCCTATTCGTATTGAATTCTCTTCGGAATTCATATTTGGAACTTATGGGGTGTCGGTAGACCTTGAAGGTGTCAGATACGAAATCAGGCTGAACCGACAACCGACAACCGCCTCCTACTTCACACTTTCAACATAAGTCAAAATAGCAGCCGCATCTTCATCAGTCAACGAATTAAAAGAAGTCATTGACGCTTTATTGTATTCGTTGTATACTTCAATCGCTTTGGGATGACCAGATTTGATTAATGCAGCAGAGTTTCTGATCCAACTATACAAATCAGTAATCGGATAATCGCTCCATCTTTCTTTCACGCCTGCCAAAGCAGGGCCAGTCATGTTAGACTTCATATTTCGATTGTGACAAGTACCACAATTTGCTTTAAATAAGGTTTTTCCTAACTTAATTTCTGCTATAAGTTCAGGTGCAATCGGCGGTCCTTCGCTAGTAGATACATTGGCAATATTGACAATATTCGCATTTTCAGTAGACCACAAAATATCCTTGATAGGATAGGCCATTAAACCAATAAGAATGATTAATGCTAACCAGTACAATCGGATAACAATACGGAGAAATGGGTAAGTTTTCATAAGTTAAATATTTGGTTTACAATTAGTTATCAAAACTGATAAAAATTCTATTTCTAATAACTTTGTTTCAATATTATAAAATTACAACGCAAAAAAAGACTATGCTAGAAGCGATTTACGAAAACCTTATTTAGATT
>CALDTJ010000142.1 GCA_937924145.1 uncultured Saprospiraceae bacterium | reverse complement strand
GTTAACCCACATTTTCTGTTCAATAGCATGAATACTTTGATGAACATAGTGACAGAGGATCAGCAACTAGCAGTTAGTTTTTTAAAAAAATTATCGAAAGTATATCGCTATGTTTTGGAAAATAGAGCAGAACAAATTATCCCTTTATCCAAAGAATTGGACTTTATTCACTCTTATGTATTTCTTCAAAAAGAACGATTTAAGGGGAATTTGGAAGTGAAAATTGATATTCCTGAACAGTATTTAGAACAGCATATTATTCCTTTAAGCTTACAGATTTTATTTGAAAATTCAATCAAGCATAATATTATTTCAAGAAAGAAACCACTATGTATTGAGGTTTTTGTAGAAAATGGAAAATTGTTGGTGCGCAATAATTTACAGCGGAAAGAACAGGTAATGGATTCAACTAAAGTTGGTCTAGAAAATATAAAAACTAGATACCGATTTTTTACAGAAGAACAGGTAGAAGTAAAGGAAAATGAAAAATATTTTTCCGTAGCAATTCCATTATTACTTAACTAGAGTATAGACCTATCTTCCTAGCCTTTTTATCTTTCACCCTTTTATTTTCAAAAAATGAAATTACTAATCATAGAAGACGAATATCATGCGCAGAAATATTTATCTAATTTAATCAAACAAGTTATTCCTACTGCTCAGATTTTGGATATGCTAGATAGTGTGGAAGATGCAGTTGATTGGTTCAAAAATAATGCTGCTCCAGATCTGATTTTTATGGATATTCAATTGGCAGATGGGCTGAGTTTTAATATTTTTAAGAAAGTAGAAGTGAATGCCCCTGTTATTTTTACGACGGCTTTTGACCAATATACGCTGCAAGCTTTTAAGGTAAATAGTGTGGATTATTTATTAAAACCAATTGACGAAATTGATCTAAAAAAAGCGATTAATAAATACGACCAACTTTACGGAAATAACCAATCTTTTAATCGAGAAAGTTTACTGAAAGTCATTAATAGTTTCCAACAAAAAGAGCATTTTCGCCAACGATTTTTAATAAAACAAGGAAAGGATTTCATCTATTTGCCAGTGGAACAAATAGCTTATTTATACTCTTCGGACGGCATGACTTTTATCATGGATAAATCTAAAAAACGGCATCTATTAGATTCAACTTTAGATAGCATAGAAAAAGAGCTAAACCCTAAAAATTTCTATCGAATTAGTCGAAAGCAGATTATTCATATTCAGTCGGTTGCTAAAATATTCTCTTATTTTAACCATCGGTTGAAATTGGAATTGAAACCAGAGAGTAAAGTGGAAGCTATAGTGAGTAGGGAAAGGGTAAAGGAATTTAAGGCGTGGTTAGATCAATAAGCTCAGTCTTTCCAGCACTGCAGTGCTGGAAAGACTAGTCTTATTTCCTCAAATCGTTTCTACAGCACCATCCGCAATATCCTCATAAAACGATTCAATATATTTTTTGATGTTTTTGCGACTAGGTTTAGGCAATAATTCGAAATTTGAAATTAGTGATAAAAGCTCACTTTTCTTTTTTTCAAATCGTTTAAAATTACTCTTCAAGTCTGATTGTTCAGTGATTGCTCCTTGAAAAATTCGTTGTCTAGCACTTTTTTGGTTAAGGTGTTCAGCTAAGCGCAAATATGAAACATTCACAATTCCACTAAAATCAAAGTCATAAGGGATGACTTCATAAGTTGATTTTCCTGCTGCACGCATGATTTTTGCATTCTTCGCAAAAGGAGTGGCTCGCCAATCTAAATTACCAATCATATACTGAAATAGCGCGACAAAATTGTATTGTTCAATATCAAAACTGTCCATAGGTAATTTAGGCTCAGGAAGAACTTCTACACCTAATCTATCTTCTAATTCTCCAGTATCTTCTATCAAAAAAGCAGTTCGTTTCAGGGTATGCATCTTACCCTTACTATCCTTATAAGTAATATTGACCAACTGTACTTGATAACTATTTTCAGAAAGTAAATTGTACATTTTGTAGATTAAATACTCCCTTATAACGTTTTCCTTACTGACTTTTTTGTCGTTCAAACAATGTGTGACAACTTTGTAGTCATCATATTTTGCCATCCCACATTCTTTTAATGCTTTCTTCTGAAAATTGAGTTTGATGGTTGGAAAATCGCATACTCTTCTTCTGTATTTTCCTCTAGGTTTGACTTTGATGGATTGGGTTACTTTTTCTCCTTGGTCATTTTCATAGGTGAATTGAGCAGGTTGATAAGTTTCTCTTTTACGAACATTGATAAGCGAGTCAAGATCTGTTTCTATCGTGACATTGATCACATCATGATATTGCATAGATTTGAAAATACTTTCTAAAGAAAGACTGTCCCGAGAGAAAAGGGGATTAATTGACAAGCAATAGCTGAAAAGGGTAAGGATAAAATACCTCATGACTGAAAATTTTTGATTTGGGGTTAATAAACTATATTGGCAATCCTATCACTAGATAAGAAAGCTATATTAATTTTTCAAAATTTTCGTCAGTTTTAAACTAGATTGGATTTTCTATTACAGCGATAAATTTAAAGGATAATTACAGACTTTTCAAAAATAAAGTGGTGAAATGTAAAAATAAAGCCTTCAATTGTAGAATTGAAGGGGGAAAACATTTTACATATTACATTGGCAGTTTTCCAAACATTCGATGATTAGGGAAACGTCTCTTTCTTTTAAGGAGTACAGCATTTTTCGGCCTTCTCTTTTTACAGACAATAGTCCTTTAAAACGCATATTTTGTAAGTGGTGGGAAGTTAAGGACTGTTCACTGTCTAGCATAGAACAAATTTCAGTTACCGTTAGATAAGGATGTTGCTCTAATAAATGAACGATCCCAAGGCGGGTTGGATGCCCTATTGTTTTTAGAATGAAAGCAATTCTCGTTAGCTTTTCTGCTAATTCACTATTAATAGCCTCTTTTTCGTTAATCTTATCCATTTCTAATAATTTTTTGTTTGTACTGAATTAATAGTTTTTTGCTAAAAGCTTTAGACATGCTCTTATCTAATCATCTTCATAAAAGTGCCTACGAACCAATTTGAATCAGCATTAATTAATCTATCTAAAGTAGAATCAACTTTATTGGAATACAGTTCTAAATCTTTGATTACTTTGGCAAATTCTTCTTCGTCTTTATCTTTGGCGTCTACTTCTCCAACGTCATTTAATAAACGTAAGATTGGCTCTAACTCTTTCTTTTTTCTTTGAATAACTACTCGCTTGACAACTTCCCACATATCTTTTTCTGCAATAAAAAATTCTTTTCGTTGTCCGGGAATCAATTCTTTATGAACTAAGCCCCAATCAATCAATGCTCGAATATTCATATTGGCATTTCCTACAGAAATCTGTAATTCATTTTTGATTTCCATTGCACTTAAGGGTTTAGACGAGACTAATAAAAGTGCGTGGATTTGTGCCATGGTTCGATTAATTCCCCAATTGGAACCAATTGAACCCCATGATTGTACAAACTTATCTTTTTTTTCCTGTGTTGTCATTTTTGAAATTATTACCTACAATTTTCACTTTTTGAATTTATTGAAAATTCACACGATTGTTCATAATATAACTAATTCTTACAAAGAAACAAAAATACAAGTTGGAAAAGGAGAAATAGGTGTACGAATTGCTCCTATTAATGTAAAAACAATCCCTATAAAGGATTAGTTTCCTTTGGCTGCTCTTTTCCTTTTACCGAATTCGCTCAAATTTGTAGCGATGCTAAAATGACTGACACTACCACCCAAATGATAAACGCCTAAGCCATAAGCAAAGCGAAATCGTTTGATTTTCATCCCAATCCCTCCCGAAAAACCAGCCAGACTTCTTAAATTTCTTACTGATAATTCTTTCTTTCTAAAATGATTATAAGCGAAACGAAGTCTAAAGTTTTCTTTTTTCCCAAATAAAAACTCGCCACTAAAAATAAAATGACGAAATAAATTATCTACCCATTCATTACTAGTAACGGTTTCTTGTCCAAGGAAAAAAGTGTTTTCTTCCGAGTTTGGATTGTCATATAACAAATTCCAACGTTCTAGATGCTGTGCAGTAATGGAAAAACGAAAAGGTAAATATTTTAATCTTTTGGAAATACCAAAAAGTAATTCGAATGGTATATCCTCTTTATTCCCATCTCGATAAGTAGCTAATTGTCCACCAATATTTCTAAAAACCATCGTTGCTACAAATCCTTTTTCATCAATATGATAAATCGCAGATAGATCAGTTGCTAACCCAAAGGAGTTATAACTTTCAAGCTGAGAAGAAATGATTTTAACATTGGCTCCAACATCTAATCTTTCATAAATAGATCTAGCTGCCCCTACCGTTAGTGCATACTCTCCCGCTTTGAAAGTGCCGTTGATATTTCCAAATTCATCCGTTTCACTAAAATCTCCGTAGTTAATATATTGTAAGCCGAATAAGAAGGTCGTATTTAATTTTTTGCTGTGATTCCCAAAACCAGCATAGCCTTGCCCAATATCAGATAGATGAAAACTGTGGTTGAATGTTATTTGCTGATGCATACTGTCACTCAATACGGCAGGATTTGCAAAAGCAAATGCCAAATCATCATCTCTTACGGTGATGTGTTTTCCGCCCAATGCCGTAATTCTAGCGGAGGCAGGAAGGTTTAGAAATTCATAGACTTTACTACCTCCAATTTGAGCATTAGCAGTATTTGAAAGACCAGTTATTAGAAATAGAATAGGTATAATTTTATTCATGTAATTTTTTTCTGAAAATTTTATTGGTTTTTAGAGCTGCAAGCACTCGAAGTGCTTGCAGCTTTAAAACCAATAAAATTTTACTTATTTGCTAAATTTTCTTTTCTCCTTCTTCCTTAGTCCAACTTGTTCGACAAATGCCTTTTTCACAATTCATTTTTTTGATTAGTTCTCCACCTTCGTTAAATAACTTTAATTCACCATGCTCGTTATCTCCATCTAAATAAGCACCAGCAGCCTTAGTTTTTCCATTTTTATAATATTCGACAAAAGGCCCATTTTCTTCATTGCCTACAAAAGTAACAATCTCCATGAGTTCTCCACTATCATAATAGCGTTTCCATTCGCCATCCATTTTACCGTCGATATATTTTCCTTCTAATTCTAATTGTTTATTCTCGTAGAATGCTTGGTATAAGTCTACAAAAATGCCATTACTGTATTGTTCAACCGCTTGGATTTCGCCATTTTCGTGGTATAAAATACGTTTTCCTTCTAGTATTCCATTTTTATAAAATGCAGATTCTAGTAACGACCCATCGTTACCAAAAAACTCACTTTTCCCATCTTTTTGTTCAGTTTTTATATTTTGTTCGTATCGTTCGATAACGATTCCATTATCATTTTTTACCTCTATGGTCTTAATATTTGACGAACAAGCTAGGGTACCTAATAAAAATAGCCAGACTATATTTTTCATTTTTTCTTTTTTGATAATAACGTCGTTTTACCTTGTTGGATTATAACTAGTAGGTGATAAATTAAAGTCTACTACAACAAGATGGAGTTGCTAACCTTGATTTTTCTTGAACCATAAAGGAACAAAGGGCACAAAAGATTTTTCACAAAGACAAAAATTTACTTTGTGAATTTCCTTTGTGATTTTTGTTTCTTTGTGGTTTAAAATAACCTTAGTGTTTCGAGAAGAGATTGTCTAATAATTTTATTCAGTAATTACTTTTTTGACGATAGTTCCTCGATTGGTGTTGATTTTTAGTAGATAAAAACCATTTGGTAAACCTTGAACAGATAATTTAGGATGCTGTGTTGACAAAACCGTTTGCCCTTGTATATTTATCAACTCTATTCCTCTTGCTAATTGTAGTTCTTCTGATAATTCGATGTTTAAGTCATTATTTGTAGGGTTTGGATACACTTTTACAGCGGTTTCATAGATTTCTTGTGTGTTGTCCAAGACATCGCAAACATGTAATGCTCCAGGTGAAAATGGCTCAGTTGCCCTAATAGCGGTAAGGTCTACATACGCTCCACTAGGTGCTATTGGACAAATTACTATTGACTGGTCATTACTCGCCTCTTCTCCATATTCATGAAAGAAAATAATTTCATTGAGCCTATCTCTAAGAATAATTCGGTCTCCGCCATTGTCCAAACTTAGTCGGTTTGTACTCGCTTTTTGTACAATAACTTCGTCAGAACTTTCAGTAATCGTACCACCTCCGAATACGACTAATAATTGATTGGGTTGTAAAAAGGTACTATCCCGTATTTTATGACGCAAAACATCCGAATCATAAATCGCCATCCCTGAAAGATCAATGGTGCTATCTGTAATATTTAGAAACTCAACAAATTCATCTTGACTGGCATTTCGTTCACCATCCCCATTTGCGTCCCCTATAATTCCAGTAGGTGGGTCTGCTAAAAATTCTGTTAACAATAACCCTGAATTCGTATCATCATCGAAAATCGTCAATTCAAAATTTTTATTGATGCTGATTTGGTTGCTATCTGGATTATTTACAGTGGTTATGGTGAAAATGAAAGATTCCTTCCCTTCAACGTCATCATCATCTGTGATTGGAATTCGTAATAATCTTTGACTATTAGAATTCACTGGAAAATTTACAACCTGTGAAGTGAAATTGTCCAAATCGTCCGCTGTTCCTGTTCCTCCTGTCAATTCTACGGTAGCTACAACTTGAGCAGGCCTTGGATTGATTAAATTTAAAAATAAATCAATAAACCCATCTCTTTCAATAGCGATTCCTCGATTGATGGTAAAATGAATTAATGTTGTGTCGCCATTATTATAAGGAAAAGAATTCGTCAAAGTGCCAGGAGAGTAGGGAAGCCCAAAAGCGTCAGGTCTTTCGGTATGTGGTAAAAAATCACCCTCAAATTCAGGTGTTCTGACTAGAGATGCATCAATATTGGTAGCGGCATAAGTGAGACTGTCTAGAGTGATTTCATTTGTATCTTGTAAAATAATAGTTGCACCTGAATTACTTAAGCCCAAACTTCCACCAGATGCTAATCGAATCGGACTATCTCCAAATAGTCCATTCGGAGTCCCACCTCCGAAAACGACTATAAAAGATTTGGGTGAAAGTAGGGTCTCTGTCGAAAATTCATGCTTAATTAAGTCTCCGACTATGATTTTATACCCACTAATATCTAAAGTAGTGTCACCATTGTTGAAGAGTTCAATAAACTCGTCTTCTCTTGCACTTCTGATGCCGTCTCCATTAGCATCACCGATTAGACTAACAGCAACATCAGCATATATTTCATTGATAATTAGTTGACTATGGAGTTGGGAGTAAAGGGAAAACGATAGACAAATTAAGGCTATTGCGTGCTTTTTCATTGGTTGAAATATTTGTTAATAGAATCTGTATTTGGTAAGCGTTCTGTTAAATTTATAACAAAAAAGGGTATTTTAATAAAAATGTCTTTATCGTTTGTCTATTTGTGTAGAATGAACAGGGATATTTCCTTAATTTTGGTGGACTTTTAAATTTTATTAAAAAAAACTGGTTGCTTTAGTTTGATGGGCAACCCATAAATTGCAATTCGTACGATAATGAGTAAAGATGAATCACAGAAAAAAGGGCAATTAGCTAAGATAATTCTGACTATTACTTTTGTTGGGGTATTAGTTGCTACTATTTTTGGTTATCAAAAATATAAAGAGATTTTTGGAACGAGTGTACCCAAAGCCGTAGGCGAAACGACTATTGAGATTCCGACTAATTCTTCTTTTGAGGAGGTCGTTGGTATCCTTAAAGGCAAAGGACTTGTGAGTCACGAAGATGCTTTTAGATGGGTGGCAGATCGAATGAAATACCCTCGCAATCCGATGCGTTCTGGAAAATATAAAATTCAACCAGGTTGGAGTAACTATGAATTGATTCAACATTTGAGAGGTGGCAAGCAAGAAACTGTTAAACTCGTTTTTAATAGTGCTTGGACCGTCAAAAATGTGGCAGCAAAGGTAGCCCAGTTCATCGAACCCGATTCTAGTGAATTGGTTAATTTATTTATGAATGAGCAATTTATTGGAGACTTAGGTTATACGCCTGCTACTTTAATGTCATTGTTCATTCCCAATACCTATGATTTTTTTTGGAACACTTCGCCAGCCAAATTTATGGAGCGAATGAAAAAAGAAAATGATATATTTTGGTCAAAAAATAATAGAGCAGAAAAAGCAAAAAAACTAGACTTAACTAGAAATGAAGTGTATGCCCTTGCCTCTATTGTCGAGAGAGAAACACTCCAAAATGGTGAGAAAAAACGCATGGCGGGTGTTTACTATAATCGACTAAAGACAAGAGGTTGGCGTTTAGAGGCAGATCCTACCGTGAAATTTGCCGTAGGCGATTTTGGCTTACGCCGAATTTTAAATAAGCACTTACAAATAGATTCCCCTTATAATACTTACAAAAATCAAGGTTTACCTCCAGGCCCAATTAGCATGGCATCTATTGCTAGTATTGATGCGGTCTTGAATGTAGAAAGCCATGATTATATGTTTTTCTGTGCAAAAGGGGATGGTAGTGGATACCATAATTTTGCTAAAGATCTAAAACAACATAACCGTAACGCTGCTATTTATCGGAATAATATGCGTAAGAGTGGGGCGTGGAATTGA
>CALDTJ010000141.1 GCA_937924145.1 uncultured Saprospiraceae bacterium | reverse complement strand
TTGTAATGTTCTGTCTGGTTCTATAGCAAAAAAAGTAGCTAAATTTTCTTCATATTTATAGTCGGTTCTAAAATGCAGTAATTCTTCAAAAGAAACAGGATACATTTCAAAAAGACGTTTTCTGCCTGCTAGTGACTCTTGAATTTTCTCTTTTAGTTCCAAACTTCCAGATCCCGACACAATAAACTTATAAGGCAAATTACTATCGTAAAGCCCTTTTAGAAAAAGACCTGCATTTTCTTTTCTCTGAATCTCATCTATAAAAACAAAAGCAGGTTGTCTGGCAAATTCTACATCTAGTTTTTGTAAGAAAATACTTTGGGATTTAAAATAAGGTTGGTTAGATTGAATATCTAAATTGAAAAAAATAGTCTGCTTTCCAGCAATTTCTAAATCAGCTTTCATCGCTTTAAGCAAGGTGGTTTTACCGACTTGCCGAGCACCTACTAAGATAGTAATCTCCTTAGCGGACAAATGTGCTCTAATTTCTTTTTCTATTTCTCTTTTTATTAACATAGTATTTAACCCGATTATTTTAAAGTAAACTTACAAAATAATCGGGTTAAATTGAATTTTTAAATAAAATTTCGCTTTCTGATAAAAAATATAGCCCCAACTCACCCCTTCTTCAACACCTCAAAAACGCCCTTCTTATAACTCACGCCAATAGGAATCTCCGACTCTCCTATCTCCACATCATGTGCCGTAAAAGCCGTGATCTGCCGCTGATTCACAATAAAAGAGCGATGTATTCGCAAAAAATGATTGGGTAGTTTTTGCCCAAACTCACTGATTTTATCTTTGGTGGTAATGCGTTGATCTTTGGTATGAATTCGGACATAATCCTTGATACTTTCTACATATAAAATATCTTGGAATAGCACCTTAATATGCTTTTTATTCGCATTGACGTAAATAAACGCTGGTTCAGTAGCCGAAGTCGGTGCTGCTGCAACTTGTACAACTGGTGCAGATTCGGTAGGTCTATTGTTGAGGTATTTATTGATCGCTTTGAAAAAACGAGTAAAAGTGATTGGTTTTAACAGGTAATCCACCACGTTTAATTCATAACTTTCTAAAGCATATTCGCGATAAGCTGTTGTAAAAATAATGCTAGGTGGATTTTGCAAAGATTTAGCAAATTCTAAGCCTGTCAAAACGGGCATTTGAATATCTAAAAATAATAAATCGACGGGTTCTTTTTTCAAAATCTCAAAGGCGGCTAAAGGATTCTGACAACTCGCTACTATTTCTAATTGCGGAATTTGAGAAATATGTTTTTCGATGAGCATGATTGCTAATGGTTCATCGTCTATGATTAGGCATTTGATGGTTTCTGACATGGCTATAGGTTTTCAAGATTAAGAGGATTCAAACTAAGACTCAAACTATACACGCCCTCTTTTACCTCTTCAGATAGTTGATATTGATTGGGGTATAATAATTCTAATTGCTTTTTAAAACTCGTATCTATTAATTTTTCTTCTTGTACTAAATTTGATAAAAGTTGAAGACTCAATTGCTCATTTTCTTCTTTTAAAATAATTTCTACTTTGGCATCTTTTGGTAAGCTTTCTTCTTTTTTTAGAAAAGCGGACTCGACTAAAGATAGCAATAAAAGTGGGGTGATTTCTGAAAATTTATTTTCTAAGCTATGAAAAAAAATAATAGTGATTGCATCGCCGTATCGTAAATTTTCTAGGTCTAAATAATTTTGAACTAAATTTATTTCATTGGTTATCAAAACTTTAGGATCATTACATTGGTACAGCATATAATCCAACATTTCTGATAATTTGATGACGACTTCTGGCGCGGCATCTGACTTTTCTTTTGTCAATTTGTGCAGTTGATGCAAAGTTTTGGATAAAATTCTAGGGTTGATTTGCGCTTTTAGTAAATTAATTTCCGCTTTCGCTTTTTCTTGTTCTAAAATATCCATTTCCGTTTTCTCGTCAATCCTATCTTTGATAAACTTAAGGCCTGTTACAATAAAAACAGTCAAATAAATATCTTCTGCACTGTACCCAACATTCGCAAAAGGATTCGCCAATATTTCCCAAAAAGTATGAATATTATCGCTATATCCCTTCATCACCTTAACCAATCCAAAATCTTCTACTAAATGCGCTAGGGTACAAAAAACAAGCGCACTTAAACCAAAGGAAATAACAAACCTTATATACTTTTTTTTGTAAAGAAACTTGGGAATTTGGTAGTATAGTAGGTAATAAGTTGCTGCCATTTGTACTGGCAAAAAAAAGAGTTTCATAATAAATCCAACCAAAAAAGACCACCCTATTCCCATTCCATATACGGCGAAGATGATTAATGTACTTAACCAAAACAGCGTGTGACTCAAGATGCGGTTTTGGAAGATTTTTTCTATAATATTTATTTGTTTTTCTACCATATTAGTTGATTGCCATAGCTAGCTGTAAATCAATTGTCAATAAAGCCTTATAGGTATCTTCTGTCTCTTCTACCTTATACTGATGCTGTTTTGGGTAAATTAAAACTAGTTGCCGCTTGACATTATTCATTCCAATACCTTTTTTGAAATTGGTTTTATCCATTTGGACCACTTTAGGTTTGGTATTAAAAACTTCAAATAATAATTGGTCGTTTTCAACTTTTAAATCAATATGAATTTTAGGTCGGCCGTGATCGCCACTTGCTCCATGTTTAAAAGCA
The DNA here is from genome assembly GCA_937924145.1 of uncultured Saprospiraceae bacterium. GTDB lineage: Bacteria > Bacteroidota > Bacteroidia > Chitinophagales > Saprospiraceae > JAFMDF01. Next base: position 1,620 of record CALDTJ010000141.1, on the reverse strand, counting down.
TTTTCGACAATAGAAAGTAAAACTAGTGGGGCGATTTTTACAGATTTATTATCGACACTTTTGTTAAAAACAAAATCTAATCTATCTCCATAACGCAACAACTCTAGGTCGATATAATTCTCAATCAACTCCACTTCCTTATCAATCGCTATTCCCTCATTTTTATCTTGATGCAAAGTATAATCTAAAATTTTCGCCAATTTCATCACAATACCAGGTGCCTCATCCGATTTATAAAGGGTTAAGGTATATAAATTATTTAGGGTATTGAATAAGAAATGGGGATGCAATTGCGCTTTTAAAAACCCCAATTCTGCGCTGACTTTATCTTTTTTTAAGCTTTCCATTTTTCGTTTTTGGTCAAAATGGTCTTTTATCAACTTAATCAGAACGGTAAAAAAAGGAAATAAATACACCCATAATACATATTGATACAACAAAGGTGGGAGGTCTGTCAATATATCAATTATGGGGTTTTTGAGTTCGTCACTATTTAAAATAGTTTCATAGACATATATCTTAAAAAATCGAGCAATTACCGCTGTCACATAAGCACTCAGAAAAAAAGAACCAATAAAAGCTGCATATTTTTTCTTAAACGCCAGTTTGGGTATTTGATAATAAATCAAGAGGTAGGTCGCTATTAATTGGGCAGGCAAATAGCACAGCTTATTTACTAAAGGTTCTAATTTATTCGGATTGCCAAAAGTGCCGACTATTGCCCATAGGAGTACGGATGCCGTCCAATACAGCACATGCGTTAGCACTCTATTTTCTAGAATTTTATTAAATATGTTTTCTATCTTTTCCATTTTATCGTTATGAATTACTCGATGAATTAAGTCTCTAGACTTAATTCGAATATCCTAGTCGTCTCCTGACGACATGCGTTAGTCTCCTGACCAGCTTGCATTGATTGTCGTCTGGAGACGACTTTAATATGGATTCCTAGTCTGGAGACTAGGAATATCACTGATTAAAAATTCGGAGTTTTGAAAACTTCCAAGATTTTTAGCTGCAATTTAGGCCAATTTCCTCCATAAAAGTTCAAAAGTCGCCCAATTTGACTTTTTTACACCTCAATGCGCTTTTCCTACTGCTCAATTTAATTCATCGTCGAATATAGTAAATCCAACCATAGCTATCCCTCATCGGTCGCTTTATTTAAATACGGCTTTGATTTCGTTGCATCTTTGAATTGTCAAACAAAATTATTCATCCATTAAAAATTATTACGATGCCCGTACAAACAAAAGATAACAGCTTATTATACTTTGCCTTATTAATCACCTTCATCCTTTGTACGGTAAAGTTAACTGCACAAAACACCATCGTTTTAAATCACGATGCTGAAATTAAAGCGAATCAATTATTACAAAAAGGTGTCAATGATAATATCTATACGGGTATAACTGCTGGCATTTCTATCAATCAAAAACGCGTTTGGTTAGGTGCCGAAGGACATAGCAACAAAGAAAAGCAGCAAGCTATGCAAACCAAAACAATTACTAGAACTGCCTCTATCGCTAAATCTATGACCGCAGTAGCAGTCATGCAATTGCTAGAAAAAGGCTTAATTGATTTGGATGCACCGATTCAAAAGTATATTCCTGATTTTCC
>CALDTJ010000140.1 GCA_937924145.1 uncultured Saprospiraceae bacterium | reverse complement strand
TCAAATTGGGCGAGGCTATTTTGTTCTCAGTTTTCGCTAAAAATTCTTTGCATAGCTGGGCTACGGAAATAATTTTTGGTGGAAAATGAGGACAAAAGAGACCGTCCAAATGGCGGAGTTATTGTTTTGTCGTTACTAAACGTTCAACTTATTTTTCATCATCATAAAATAGCATTTTTAGCCAATAGCTGCAAAAACGACGTTAATAATAGGTTATTCCCCTCTTATAACTTGTTCTTTTTACAACTAGCTAATAATTTGCAAAACTCGTTTAGCTATTTATTTTCTTACTTACAACGAGTAATTTACTTTTTAGTCTTCTTAACAAAAGTAGAATTTCAACACAAGATAATCATTTATTCGCTTGAAGGAAACGCTTATTTGTTTATTTTTTTTAAGTTTTGTTTGTTTTCAAACAATATATGGTCAAGTTGACAGCTTACCAACCCCTAAAACTATATCTGAAAAGCGGGTTTTAAGGCCAACAAAAGATACTATTCCAGCCGCTACTAATCCAACTCCGACAACTCCTAATACTGGATCTGATATTGCCATTTCTGAGAATAGCTTAGATGAAAAAGTAGAAATTGGCGCAAAAGACACCATGATTTATGATAATGCTGAAAACAAGATGCACCTATACGGGGATGCCTTTGTAAAATATCAAAGCATGGAATTGAAGGCGGGATATATAGTAGTTGATTTGGATAGTAATATTGCCTTCGCCCAAACTTTTAAAGATAGTATTGGTCAAATTTCTGGTAAACCTGCTTTTACAGATGGTTCACAGAATTTTGAAGCGAACAAAATGCGCTATAATTTCAAATCACAAAAAGGGATTGTTTTTGGTGTTTCTACTACCCAAAGTAATCTGTTTTTGACAGGAACGAAGACCAAATTTGTCTCCAGAGAAATAACAAAAAACGATTCAGTCAGCACAGAGAATATTCTTTACAATCGACGAGCGATCTTTTCTACTTGCGATCACCCAGAACCACATTATGGTATTCGAAGTTCTAAACAAAAAGTCATCGCAGATAAAGTCGTAGTAGCAGGGCCTTCTAATTTAGAAATAGGCGGTATTCCAATACCTGTAGTACTACCTTTTGCTGTTTTTCCACTCAAACAATTCAAAAGTACTGGTTTAATTTTTCCACAAGGTTATGAATATTCTCCACAATTGGGTTTTGGTTTAGATGGAGTCGGTTGGTATTTTCCGGTCAATGACTATATGGATTTAAGGTTGACTGGACAAATATACTGGCATGGTACATGGGGCATTACAGCCGATTCTCGTTATCGAAAAAGGTACAAATACAACGGAAGTTTAAATCTTACCTACGCCAGCCGAAGAACGATTGATGACTTGGATAATAGAGCAAATTCGTACGCTATTCGGTGGAATCACAATCAAGATGGAAAGGCACACCCGACTCGCAGATTAAGTGGTAGTATGAATATTCAGGGAAATGGTTTTCAGCGACTAAATAATAATGATGCTCGGAGTGTTTTGTCCAATCAATTATCGTCTAATGTTTCTTACAGTCAAAGTTTCCCAGGCAAACCTTTCAGACTGTCGGCAACGATGAGTCATTCTCAAAACACTCAAACTAGAGCGGTCAATATTAGTTTGCCAACGCTTAACTTTCAAATGGATAGAATCTATCCTTTTAAGAAAAAAGGAGCGAGTAGTGGGAATAAAGAAAAATGGTTTGAGAAAGTATCTTTGCGTTATAATGCACAAGCACAGAATAAGTTTGTAGCAACTGATACAACGCTGTTTTCTCAACAGACGCTAGAAGATGCTAAATTTGGTCTAAGACATGATATAAGTACCGATTTGAATTTCAACTTATTTAAGTACATAAATGTCTCACCAAATGTAAGTCTACGCCAAGTAGTAAACTTTAAAACGTTAAGAAGAAATTTTGATGAGAACTTCTTTGAAACGGTTATAACTGACTCTATAGAAAATATTATTGATACCACTCAATATGGTGCTGTTACTGATACAACCGTATTCGGTTTAGACCCTTTCCAAGAATTAACTACAGGGGTCTCTTTTAATACCATTCTATACAAAACGATACAATTTAAGAGGGGTAGATTAAGAGGTATTCGGCATACGGTAAAACCGAGCGTTTCGATCAATTATATACCCGCCTATCAAGGTAGAGATGGCTTTTTTAGGAGTGGAATAGATTCTGTACGAACAGATACTAGAGATCCTTTTGATTATCAAGATTATAATATTTTCCAAGGTGGTGTTTATGGACAACCAAGAGAAGGCAAAAAACAATTACTGTTGAATTACTCTTTGAATAATATTTTCGAGGCAAAGATTTTCTCTAAAAAAGATTCGATAGACAAAAAAATAAAACTGTTTGATAATATTCGAGTTGGAGGTAATTATAATTTTGCGGCAGATTCATTGAAATTTAGTACCCTTTCTGCTAGTGGAACTACTCGATTATTCAAAGGGATGACCACCATTGGGATTAATGCCAGTTGGGACCCTTATGCCGTAAATTCAAATAATAGGAGAATTGATAAATTTTATTGGAGAGACAGCGGTAAGCCATTAAGATTTATACGTGCAGGATTTCGTTTTAATACTAGGATGAATGTTAGCTCTCTAAAGAAATTATTTAAAAAGGATACACCAACGAGTGGTAGCGGGCGAAGCTCTGCTGGAAGTGG
>CALDTJ010000139.1 GCA_937924145.1 uncultured Saprospiraceae bacterium | reverse complement strand
CCTGAATATAATTTCCGATTTTTCATCGTTGGATAGGTTCGATTTGACAAAAATACATAGATTAAATTTTCATCAGGGTCTGCCCAAGTACAGGTTCCTGTAAAACCTAAGTGACCAAAGGTATTTCGAGATGCTTTTTTAGAAAGATTGGGGTTGCGATTAGGATTCAGTTCGAGCATATCAAAACCAATTCCTCGACGGGTGGAATATGGATGTCGCTGTGTAAATAACTTAACCGTTTCTGGCGAAAAATATTGTTTCCCACCATAATAACCTCCATTTAAAAGCATCTGCATAATAATGGCAATATCATTGGCATTGGCAAACAAGCCTGCATGACCACTTACGCCCCCTAACATAGCTGCCCCCATGTCATGTACATACCCCTGTACCTTTTGTTGCCGCCAATATCTATCTTCTTCCGTAGGCAAAATTCTATTTTTTGAAAATTTTTCTAATGGATTATACGTCGCTGTTGATAACCCCAATGGCTCGTAAAAAGTTTCTTGTACGTATTTATCAATAGGTTTTCCAGTTAATTGTTTAACAATCTGAGCCATCATGTAAAAACCTAAATCGCTATATACGTATTTGCCCCTTGGTTTAACCTCGGACTCATATATTTGATTCCAAATTTCTGCCTCATAAGCTGTTTTCATATACAAATTCATGGCAACGGGGGTTTCGTAACCGTTATTGGGGCCAAATTGATAGAACTCTGGCATTGGCTTTTTGCGTTTATCCACAGTTGCCCTATAAAAAGGAATCCATGATTTTAGACCAGAAATATGCGATAGTATATCCTTGACGATAATATCTTTTTTATTGGTATTTTTAAGTTCTGGTAAATAATCGCTTACAGGTTTATCGAGGTCTAATTTGCCTTCATCTACTAATTTCATTATTGAAATAGTCGCTGCACAAATCTTCGTGACGGATGCCATGTCAAAAATATCTGATTCCTTGACGGGTCTATTTTTCTTGTAGGTATGATGCCCATAAGCTTTGTGATGGATAATTTTTCCATCTTTCGATACCAAAATTACCCCACCAGGCGTCGCTGCGGTATCAATCGTTTTTTGCATCAAAGAATCTATTCGAGCTAATTTTATTGCATTAAAACCTACACTTTCTGGAAAATCATAACCTAATCGAACGATCGGTGTGGTAATAATTCCATGATTAAATTTCGCTTTTTTAGAAGCGGTTATCGGTAAACGACCTTTAATGGCATTTACCCCAAATATAGCCTGTGCGGCTAATTCTTGAGTCATTTTGTCTTCGTCGTAGGCAGCTAGTACATGCTGAAAATTATCAAAATATTTGAGGGCGTAAGGATTGCCAAAAACGGTAATAACCACTTTAGTTTCTTCACTTAATGCTTTTAGAAAAGTTCTTGTACTTTTAGAAATACCGTAACCTTTGCTAGTACTGTTATTCATTTTGTGTATTCCAACCACTACTACGTCACTCTTTTTTAAGCGACTAACCAATGATTGAAACTGGCTTTCTCCAATTTCTTTTCCAACTTGATAATGCGTTATTTTTCCATACTTATCCAAACTATTTTGAAAAGTTGTTCCTTTTGCTGCACCAATACTTAAAGAAGCAATTTTTATTTGATCTAGATTTTGTAGAGGAATCAAATTACCTTCGTTGCTAACTAAAGTTAGCGCATTCTCAATTAGTTTTCGCTTTAATATTTTGGCAGAATTTGAATTTAAATCTGCTCGAATATTGGATGTTTTAGCAGGTTGGTAGTTATTTAAATCGTAATTGTATTTAGCTAATAATATTTTTTTAATTCGCTCTTCTAGAACAGTCATATCCAATTTTCCTTCTTCTAAATAGCGATTGATTTCTTTGACGGATGCACTGATATTATCTGGTACTAGCAAAACATCTGCTCCAGCTACTAAAGCTTCCGCTTCTGGTACGCCTGGTTTGAAATGTTTAGTTACGCCCTTCATTTCCATACCGTCTGTATAAATCAAACCTTGGAAACCTAGTTTATTTCTTAACAAATCCGTTACGACTTTTTTAGACAAAGAAGTTGGTAGATTTTTAGTATTATCTAATGCAGGAACGTTTAAATGAGCAACCATAAAGCTCTGGATGCCCTGCTCTATCAATACTTTAAATGGATATAATTCAATGCTATCTAAACGGTCAAAACTATGAGGAATGAGTGGTAGATCATAATGGGAATCGACATCTGTATCACCATGTCCAGGGAAATGTTTGGCGCAAGCCATTACCTTTCCATCCTGTAATCCTTTCATGTACATGTAACTCTTGGTTGCCACATTATAACGATCTTCTCCAAAAGAACGAGTCCCAATGACAGGATTGGCTGCATTATTATTAATATCAGCAACAGGGGCAAAATTGACATGAATTCCAATTCTTCTACAATCTTTTGCGATTTGTTTCCCCATTTCATAAATTAACCGATTGTCTTGAATTGCTCCTAACATTAGTTGGCGAGGGAAACTCATAGTACTACTTTTCATGCGCATTCCTAAACCCCACTCGCCATCAATACTTACCATCAAGGGAACTTTGGACAGGCTTTGATATTGGTTGATTAATTCTGTATGTTTTTCGGGTGTGCCTTGAAAGAAACACAAACCTCCAACCTTATACTTTTTGATTTGATTTTTTACACTTTGGATATGATCTGCGCCAAGATCTGAATGCGCACGAATCATGAATAACTGCCCGATTCGTTCTTCCTGTGTTAGAGCATTGTAAACAGAATCTACCCAAGCTTGTGCTAGTGCATCATCTTTAGGGGGATTATTAATTTCAGGAGCGATAGCAGCACTAAAAAGAAAGATTAGTGGTAGTAATAGCAGCAAAAGTCTTGACTTCATAGGATGTAAGATTGTCATGGGAACGCCTTAGCCTCTCTAATATCGGTTCGTTCCTAATCGGTTAAAGATTTATTTTAGCTAACTTTCGGTAGGTGTGTTTTCTCTTAGGATCATTTGAAGAATAAGTTATGACAAAGGTGAGGATTTATTTTTTCTTTAATCAAGGCAAAAAACGCAGACAATGCATCGCATTGGCGAGTATTTTTAACGCAGAGTAAAGATGAAAATGCGCAGCATTAGAACCGCAAAGCGGATGGGCTGCGAAACCTCAAACTGTTATAAGTTAATCTCTAAATGGTTCTTTGTAAGTAATCAACAATTAATCCAGTTCTCAAAATAGAAATAAAATAGGAAGTTTTTCAATTGAAATTAGTCTTTATTGGCCAATTGACCACAAGCAGCATCAATATCTTTACCTCTACTTCTTCGGACAGTTACCATAATGCCTCTATCAATCAAATATTTAGCAAAGTCATCAATTCTATGAGCTGCTGCTTTTTGAAAAATAGCACCGTCAATTGGATTATATTCAATGATATTTATTCTTACAGGGAAATCTCGACAGAGCTCTACTAAATTAGCGGCATCTTCCAAGCTATCATTGAAATTTTGGAAGGCAATATATTCAAAGCTTATTCTATTTTTTGTGTTTTGATGAAAATATTTGAGTGAGTCCATCAAAATCTCTAGATTGTTTTGCTCATTAATCGGCATTATTTCATTTCGTTTCAAATCATCTGCAGCATGAAGAGATAAGGCTAGATTGAAACGAACTTCATCATCTGCTAATTTTTTAATCATCTTAGCAATTCCTGCTGTACTAACAGTGATTCGCTTCGGTGACATATTTAATCCTTCGGGAGAAGTAATGTGCTCGATACTTTTTAAGACATTTTTATAGGCCAACAAAGGTTCGCCCATGCCCATGTAAACAATATTCGTTAGAGGATGTCCAAAAGTTTCTAGTGCTTGTTGATTGACTAAAACAACTTGATCGTAAATTTCTCCTGCGTCCAAGTTTCTAACCCGCTTCATCTTTCCAGTGGCACAAAAAGTACAACTTAAACTACAACCAACCTGAGAGGAAACACAAACCGTAAAACGTTTGTCAGAAGGAACAGGGATTAAGACAGATTCTATAAAATGACCATCGTGTAATTGGAATCGAGATTTTATCGT